>JARFPM010000002.1 GCA_030444405.1 Nitrospira sp. | reverse complement strand
GAGTTCAAGCGTGTCTTGAGGCTCGACAGCAAAACCAACCCTATCTCGGCGATGTTATCGACCATCACTGAGAATATCAGATGGCCTTTTCATCACCTTCAGGCCTGCGTGGATCGCAAACGAAAAAAACGGAAGTCGCTCCAGATGCTGGCTCTGAGCGGTGCTGTGCGACCGAGCCATGTGGAACTTCGGTACACGACGTCTCTTCTAACGGTGGAGGGATCAATCGACTCATTCCCAGACGCTTCAGCTCCATCGACGAATCAATCAAGTCTTCTCACGCAATTCATTGAGTTCACGAGACGACTCATGCTGGATCTGCGATCACTGAGGCTATATTTCTATCGTGGCTTATCATCCTTACGTGTAGAACTGGAATCACGGCTCCGTCGCCTTTCGGTCTCGCCGTCAATCACCGCCTTGGTCGTGGCAGAGGAGAACGACTACGCCGCCTTGGATGATAGAGCCAGCCATGGGATGGTCGAGGCAGGCACGGCGTCTAACGATACACGGAAGCAGTGGGTGAGAGCGAAGATCCAAGGCCGGGTGCAACAGATCCTGGAGGAGGATGTCACCACGCCTCTTGGTGGTGTCCGAGAAGAGCACCGAGGCACGGTGGCGCTGGTTGATCTGCCCGCCGGGAGCGGAAACGGTGATGGGGAACCTAATCGGTGCTCAGTGATGAGCGGGACCACTTCGCTGAACGCTTCGAAAACAAGGTCCTCCCGCTGTTCACCCGGCCCACTCGTGAGGTCGGCTGCATGCTCCCGGAGCCGTACCTGCAAGGGCTGGCCACAGGAGACTTTGATGTGGCGCTGCGAAATCTGTTGGGTGACGGCGCACCCCTATCAGAGAGTTCGCTCGAACGGCTCAAGGTCGATTTCGAGCAAGAGCATGACGCGTGGATGAAGCGGGATCTGTCGGATCTAGCGATTGTCTACTGGTGGGCCGCTGGCCTCTATGTAAAGGCAGGCATTGAGGAGCACAAGAGTGCACTCCTCACGATCGTGGGCGCACTCACTACGGGCGAGAAGATTGTACTCGCCTGTGAGAGCGGCAAGCCGGAGAGTAAGGGAAGTTGGCTCAAGCTCCTGCTCGACCTCAAGCACCGTGGCCTCAGGTTCCCGCGGCTGACAGTGGCCGATGGGCGCCTCGGCTTGTGGGCAGCCTTGGGCGAGATTCATCCCTCTGGTGAGACCCAAGGGTGCTGGAGTCACAAGATCACCAATGTCCTCAATGCGCTGCCGAAGAAAGTACATCCGAAGGCGAGTGAGCTGCTGAAGGCGATGCCGTGTGCGAAGACACGGACCGAATGTGAGCGTCGGCGAGACGAGTTTGTGCGAACGTACGGAAGGACGGAGAGCAAAGCGGTCGACAGGTTAGTGCGAGACTGGGAACGAATGGTGAAGTTCTATGAGTTTCCGCAAGAGCATTGGCGTCATATCCGTACGACGAACATCGTGGTGTCACCGTTTGCCTCGGCCAGGATACGCACAAACGCCTCCCGTCGATATAAACGCGTCGAGGGAGCCAAGACGATCATTTGGAAAATGCTCCGGGTTGCTGAGCAATCATGGCGGAAGCTGCATGCGCCGGAGCTGTTGCCGGTGGTGGCCTCCAGCGTAACGTTCACCGATGGATTGATCACACAATCGGCAGACGCCGAGAGCGCCGTGAATCATCACTCGGAAAGGCCTGCCGCCTGACTCATATTTACATTTCTCCAGACGGCGCCTCCTGTCTCTCTCGCCTCAGGACATCCTTGGGTTCTGCAACTTGGCATCACTGAACATTCACCTGTTCTCGTGATGGTTGCCAACCTCTGACTCCCCTGTCAGTGATTGAATAGAAAACGATTGGACTAGATTGGGATACCTTCCTAAACTCCTTCAGGAACGCCGCATACTGCGGGTGCGTCGGATCGCGGAGAATTTTTTCTATCGCCGTACGGAACACCCGCCGAATCGACGGACGCGACGGATGGCGCTGCATCACCTTGATAAGGTCAGGGTAGGGAGGGGTTTGCAGCTGGTATTTCGAGATTTTTTCGATGCCGTCGATGAGACACCGACGATCGGCGCTATCAAAGAGGGCTTGGGCGTCGGTCGGACTGAGCTTGAGATAGGCGACGATGTCGGCCTTACTGACCCAGACCGGGAGCGGCTTAAACCGCGTCGACGGGCGTATGGACTGGCGATGACAGGAGACGAGAGAGGGACGCTTCGCCACAGAGACCTCCAACACCAAAATTAAACCCGTGCGGATCTAATAAATTAGTGTTGTAGTCTGATGTGACTGAGGACGGTCTATAGGACCGACAACTCCCCGAATCGAAGCGTATGCCCAGAGGCGACGGCTTGATTCACACTCAGGAAGGTGGGCCGCGCTCCGGTCTTGTTCTCACCCACTCGGCATCAAGGCCGAGGCCGAACAATTCCGTCAATCCCACCTATCGAGACGCTGTGCTCCCACGACCGACGGGCGGAACTATAACCTGAATTGTGCCCCGTGCGAAAGCCAGGTGGACACCTTAGGTGTGGGGCTGTGTCTTTGACGAAATTCCCCCGTTAGCATACGATTGGTGACGCTCACAAACTATGAAATCCCGTGACAGTCCGAAAGAGAATTATGTTGCGAATCGCCTTGACGCCCTGTTGCGTATTGAGAAAATCACCAAACTCGAAGCGGCTCAATGCCAGCTGAGGACTGCGTGTCTGTTATTTTTTCAAACTCCGGATAGCGTATCGGTCCATACACTGGCATGGGCGGCACATGAAATTCTTGATCAGCACCCGAAGAGTGCGAAAAGTCTACTCTTCGATATCGCAAATCAATCACCAGAATCTGCGAAGGCTCACGCGGAGCTAACTGAAGCGAGAAATTGTTTTAAGCACTATCACAACAAGCCATCCAAGGCGATACACCTTATTGAGAATCTGAATGAGTGGTTGTTAATCGATTGTGGTCAGATGTATCGCAGCATTACAGGCAGAGTCATCAAAGAGGTGGCCGCTGTCAACGCATGGGTTAGCATTCGAAGAAATCTTCCCATCTTTTATAACAGTGTTGTCATCGAACATCTGAGAAGACTCAATCTTCCGAAAACAGCATTTTCAGACACTTTCCTTTCTACGGCAAAATTCGGACCCGGTTTTGAGTAACCACAGTAGCCAACTGCTATGGCACTTTCTCCCGAGGAATTCGTTAAACGGCTCCAAGACATTTCCGAGAGCGATGGCATCCCTTATGGGCGAACTCGATTAATTACTGAGGAGGAGGAGAAGTACAATTTTAGAGTTCTCCAATACAAAGGTCACTTCGCACTATCTAATGCCTTCAAATGCTTCTTCCTTGAGACGGTCGAACTAATCAACACGCACTGCCGACCGAAAGTCACAGCACCTGTCCCTATGCTTTACGGGTTTTTCGTCCCTCGTATGGTACACGCTTTTCATTCACTCTGTGGCACTGAGCGGGTCGCGATCAGTGGATATCCGTTGCTCGCTTACACAGTTCTTCGGAACATTTTTGACAATCTTATACTGTCGTCTGCTTCGCTTCAGAAGTTTACCGACTTCTATAGCATTGAAGGCGTGTGGACCAGGAAAACCAATGGACATAGCTGCCATAAAGAAGCTGCGTAAGAAGACAGAGCACGCCGTGCGACTAAAGATGACCGGTGACCAAAGCAATCTGTCACCAGAAACCCGAGATGCACTCGAAAAATGGGATATGATGTTCGACTGGGAAGTGCATGGCGCTCGTTTGTCGCTGGTAGGCGCACAAGAGTGGTTGAGGGGCATCGAACCGTTACCGGTCGTACCTCGACTGGTTGAAAGAGAGTTTGCGATGTTTATGAATCGGTATTGCGAGGTCGGCTGGATGACACACAGGCTTATTCCCAGCCTTCAGCTTCCATGTGTGCCGTTGTCCGATGCATGGAAAGAGAAATGGCGGGTGCTCGACGATTCGTTTGAAGCCGTGGCGAAAGCAATTTCAGAGGAGGGTGGAAAGCCAATCGGTTCGGCAATTATTGAGCTAGTTAAGGCAAAGTTCCCTTTTAATGAGCATTCGGAATTTCCGATCTAGATGGGATGTGTTTATAGGTTTGGCTTCCGGCCAACCTCGATAAGAACCCCCCGCAATACCCTTCGAGCCTCAGCCGCCCTTCTGGAATTCAGCTTTGGGTTTATCCTTCCAGGTGCTGAAGATCATCTCAATCTGCTCTATGGTCAGCGCACGTGCCGTAAGGCCCACTGGTGAAACAGGCTCAACATATCCTCACCGCGATTGAGAACGGCTGGAAAGCCACTCCTTCCTTACGAGCGGGGGGCAGAAGGTGCCCCCCGTTTTGTTTCAGCGAAAGCGAGGGGGGAATTCGAGGGGGATCTCAGAGGGGGAATGTCGGTAAACGACGGTAGTTACCGATGTCATAGACTCGCCAGTGCTTATGCTGGGTTTCTCAATTTGTCGCGGGGTTCGCAATTTGTAATCTGTAGATTTTCAAGACTTCTGTTTACCGCGTCTGGCAGCGTATCGGGGATTCTCATACACCAACTCTGCCCGTTCATGCTCAGCCCATAATCGCACGCCATAGACTTCTTGTAACTCCTGCTTGGCTTTCTCGTCGCCCTTTCTCGCCTTTCGAAATAGACTCTGGCGATGCATGTCTTCTTCTTCTTGACTAAGGGACCACTGTGCTCCCATCTAGACTCCTTTGTTGTAGTGTGCTCTTTCTGTGAGGGCATCTTAACGGAGGCGGGTTTGTACACGAGTTAGATTCTCAATTCAAGATGTTAAGAATCGGAGAGGTGGGGTGATGAAAATCGTCCAGGGTATTAAGGGAGCGAGGCGCGATCAACGCAACTGCTTGGAGGTAGAGGTTAAAGTGGATCGAAGTTTAAGGGGTCGGATACCTTTCAAGCGTGCTCGACCTGGAACGTTCTTTGGTGGAGCACGACGGGGTAAACTACTCTCGTTTAATGCTATCCATTCCTCCCATATATGGTCGCAGTACCAAAGGAATTTCAACCGATCCGTCGGTCTGTTGGAAGTTTTCCAAGATGGCCACCACAGTTCGCCCGACGGCTAGGCCGGAACCATTGAGGGTGTGGACAAAGTCGGCCTTTGCCTCTTTCTTTCCCCCGGCTGGCCGATACTTGATGCTCGATCGCCTGGCCTGAAACGATTCAAAATTGCTGCAGGAGGAAATCTCCCGATATTGTTGCTGAGACGGGAGCCATACTTCGATATCGTAGGTCTTGGCAGCGGAAAAGCCCATGTCCCCGGTGCAGAGGGTGATGACGCGATAGGGGAGGTTCAATCCCTGCAAAATCGACTCGGCATGACCTGTCAGCTGCTCCAGCTCGTCGTATGAACGATCCGGTGTCGTAAAGGCGACGAGTTCAACCTTGTTGAATTGATGAAGTCGAATGAGGCCTCTCGTGTCCTTGCCATAGGACCCAGCCTCTCGTCTGAAGCATGGAGTGTAGGCTGCATAGCGGATCGGTAACTGGTCTCCACCCAGGATCTCCTCGCGATGCAGGTTCGTCACAGGTACTTCCGCAGTCGGAATCAGGAAGTAGTCTTCGTCCTTCATGCGGAAGAGATCTTCTTCGAACTTCGGAAGCTGACCGGTCCCGGTCATCGAAGCACGATTTACCATGAGGGGAGGAAGCACCTCTCGGTATCCATGCTGGGTTGTGTGTCGATCGAGCATATAGTTAATCAGCGCTCGTTCCAGCCTGGCACCAGCCCCGGTCATGACGGAAAACCTGGCTCCGGCAATCTTCGCGGCTCGATCGAAGTCCAAGATTCCGAGATTCTCTCCGACTTCCCAATGGGGTTTGGGGGGACTCGAAAAAGACGGTAGGGTCCCCCATCGACGGACTTCGACATTCTCTGAGGCGTCAGCCCCCAGCGGGACTGAGGCATGGGGGAGATTGGGGATACGAAGCGCGATGTCCCCGAGGGCCTCTTCGACTTTTCGCAATTGCCCTTCGGCTTCCTTGATGCGATCCCCCAGCTGCTTCATTGCCGCCATGGCCGCTTCAGCCGGTTCTTTGGCTCGTCGCAGCCGAGCCACCTCTTCAGAGCCCTTATTGAGCTCGTACCGGAACTGCTCGACCTGCGTCGTAACGGCTCGTCGTTCTTCGCTCAATTTTTGGATATCAGCCCACGGGACGTCGTTCCCGCGTCGTCCGAGAGCAGTGCGGATGTGGTCAAGGTTTTCGCGGAGATGTTTCAGATCGTACACAGGTCGCTCTCTCAAAGGCGGGTGGAATCTAGCACCTGAGTCCAGGAGAGTCAACGAGACCGCTGCACCATGACCATGCGACTCGGTACAGAGAATTGACATCAATCGGGTATGAGGGACAGGATATGCCCATGCGCCAAATTTCCAATCCCCCAAACCCATTTGATTCGCAACATCGGGACCTGCTTGAGCCGGCCGGCACAGCCAAGCTGACGCTCTATGCGGACGACAGTCGAGAGATCTTGAGCCGTAACGACAGCCCGGATTTGCCTTTTCGGTGGAGCGTGAATCCCTATCGAGGCTGCTTTCATGCCTGTGCCTATTGCTATGCGCGTCCTTCTCATGAGTATTGGGGATTCGGTGCGGGAACCGATTTCGAGAGCAAGATCGTGGTGAAAAAGGATGCGCCGCAACTGCTTCGGCGCGCCTTCGAGAAGCCTTCATGGCGTGGAGAACTGATCGTCTTTTCCGGAAACACGGACTGTTACCAGCCGCTCGAAGCCGAGTACGGATTGACTCGTGCCTGTTTGGAAGTCTGTGCGGACTATCGGAATCCTGTCGGTATCATCACAAAAGGCGCATTGATTCTTCGTGATCTGGATGTGCTGGCTCGGTTGCACCGAGAGACCTCGGTACTGGTGTATTTTAGTATTCCCTTCTCCTTGGACGATGTGGCCCGCAAGGTGGAGCCGCATGCGCCGTCGATCGCCAAGCGGTTCTCCGCCATGAAGGCCGTTTCCGATGCCGGTATTCCGACCGGTATTTCGATCGCACCGGTCATTCCCGGTCTGAATGAGGACGATATCCCTGAATTGTTGGATCGAGCGTTTCGTGCCGGAGCCCGTACTGCGACCTATAGCCTGTTGAGACTGTCCGGCAGCCTGGAACCGGTGTTTCTCAATCGGATAGGGGAGGCATTTCCCGAACGGATCGGAAAAATCACCAATCGACTTCGTGAGGTCAGGGGTGGGGCGTTGACGGAGAGCCAATTTTTCAAGCGGCAGACGGGAGAGGGGCCTTATTGGGAGTTGATCGAACGGCTCTTCACCCTGGCTAGACGGCGGGCCGGATTTGCGGAAGACGTGACGAGCGCTGTTCCCAAGACGTTTCGTCGTCCGGGCATCGAACAGATGCCGCTGTTTTGATGAGAGAGGAGACATGAAGCATAATCCGGGGTTCTTGCGACTTGTTGAGCGGGCGAAACGACATATCCAGGAGTGCAGCGTGGCCGAGGTGAAGGCTCGTCTCGACCGGGGGGAGCGGTTTCACTTCATTGATATTCGGGAAGATCATGAATTCGCCAAGGACCATGCTCGAGGTGCTCGACATCTTGGGAAGGGAATCATTGAGCGGGATATCGAGTCGGTGGTTCCCGATAAAGAGGACGCAGTCGTGCTTTATTGTGGCGGAGGGTATCGATCGGCGCTGGCAGCCGAGGCTTTGCAACAGATGGGGTATGGAAATGTGATCTCGATGGAGGGAGGGATTCGTGCTTGGCGGGAAGCCGGGTACCCGCTGGAATAGTCGCTGCCCCGCATTACTTGTTCGTCTTATCAAACTCCTTGATCACCTGCTCGGTGAGATCAATCGTATCCTTGTTGTAGATCACGATCTTGACGGTCTGTTCGCTTCCTTTATCGACGACGATTGAAACGCCTCCTTTTTCGGCGACCGCTTGTGTCGCAGAGGAGATTTTCTTCATGTACTCGTCGACCAACTCCTTCTGTTTTTTCTGGAGTTCCATATTGAATTCCTGCGCGCGCTTCTGGAAGTCCTGGACCTTCGTTCGGAACTGAACCTCTTTTTCCTTCTTTTCCGCGTCGCTTAACTTAGGCGCTTGCTCCTTCAATTGCTTTTCGTAATTACGGAGATCTTCTTCATCTTTGGCGAGGAGTTTTTGTCTGGTCGAAACATATTCCTTCAGGCCTTCGAGCGCCCGCTTCCCTGCCTTGGATTTTTCTAAGACGGACTGCGGGTCCACCACCCCCATTTTGAATTCCGCGGCTTGGACGGATGTCGCCCCGAGCGAGAAAAGTTGAGAGAGTAGCGCCGCAAGGAACAGAGTTCGCAAAGCAGACATATGCATATCGTTTCTTGTGCCTCCTGACCTGAATGAGGAAACCGCGGCAGAATAACCGCGCACGGTGGGTCTGTCAAGCGATCAGACGACTACCACGAATCAAAACTGATCGACTCTTCTGCGATCCAGACCTCGACGCCATAGTGCCATTTGAGGCGTCGCGCGACTGCTCTCATGGCATACTCATCCGCGTGGCTTGGATCGAAGGGATTCTTGATCTTCTGTAGCTTTTCTTTCTTAAATGGAGGCGGGTAGCCAAGGTCCTTCATGGCGAGCGCCAACATGTTGAGCTGAAAGAAGCGCGGCGTTTGGTTCAGCTCTACTAATGCGACTTCGGCTGATCCATCTGAAGAGCGGTGTGTTCGGAACAATTCAATAACTCGGCCTTTCAAATGAGAGCGCTGAGATTCGGTGAGTTCAGGTAGGGCTAACTCAACCAAGAGCGCGTTGGTAGCGCCATTGAACGATGGCATGTCGAGAAGTCTGCTTAGAAATCCCATCGGAGTCCTCGCTGTAAGATCGTCAAACCGCGATGCGGCAGTCTTTCCTTCCGGTAAAGTGGTTAGCACTTGGGGAGAGTGTACTGAAACGGATGGGGATTTTCCAGACCGCAAAAAGAGGGGGATGGTGAGGAAGAACCAGTCGAAACCAGACCACGATCCAACTATTTTCAGCTATTTAGAGAGATCCTTGAGCGTCTGGGTCGGGGCTTCCATCCCTTTCTGAATGGTCTTGCCCGCAGCCTTCACGCCAAGTGATGCCACTGTTTGGGAAATGGCCTTGACGAAATTAGGGGAGGAGGCTGAGAATGCGCCGCGGTTGTTCCGCTATCTGATGGACCTTGTGAGGCTGGTACGTACGATACCGGTCAGCATACTCAATAGTTAAGCCACAGAAGAGAACGTTCTGCTCTCATCAACCAAGGAGTTCATCTTGAAGCATCTTTACACGAGAAGGATGATGTGTACAGGTGTGCTCGTGCTCGCCCTAATCATTGGACAACTTGCATTTGCCTACGATGATCGGGCACCGACAGGCTCTTGGGAAGGAGTTGCTCGCTTTACAACTGAACAGCTGCCGCCATTGACGACCCTCTTGACCTTCACCGCCGATGGAAATCTCATCGAGTCACGCCGCCTCTACTTGCCGGAGTCTCCGTTAGGACCACTGGTTGCCACGCCTGGTCACGGCGAGTGGCGCCGTTCGAAGAGCGGCGGGTTCGATGCCACCATTGTGCTGCTCTACCAATGCGCTTCCGAGCATCCCACCTCGCCTGGAGTGGTGATCGGCAGAGAAAAGGTACGGTACAAGTTCCAGCTGGTCAACGGCGGCGAGCAGCTCCGCGGAACCATCTTAGTCGAGGTGCAAGATGCTGCGGGAACCATCGTCTTCTCCGGTCCAGGCACCATTGACGCCACACGCATCCGGCCCGAGCCCTTGCCGTAACTGTGGTGGTCCGAGCCCATCCCCTCCAACTGCTGGAGGGCATTGCTATTGGCGGAGACGATTCCAGCAGCCGCGTGGATCGACGATGGCGAGAGGCGCCCGATCTGCTATCGCTAAGAGGTCTTGGTCTCCTGTGACCAGCAGATCGGCTTGGCCATCGACCGCTGAAGCCAGCACCCACCGGTCATTGGGATCGCGAATGGTCAGTGGTGAGGGCTTCATGGGTTTTGGAGCAATGTGTTCGTCGCGGAGCTCCGCCTCGACAGTGGCGATCAGTGCTGGTGATGTGCGGAACCGATCTCGCAACACGTATCGAAGCTCCATGAGGTTCACCTCCCCCGTGAGAAATTCGTGCTCAGCCAGGATGTAACGGAGAAGATTGGCACAAATGCCGCGTGTCGTGTAGGCACTGACCAGAACGTTGGTGTCGAAAAGGACCTTCACGACACGATGCGAAACACGTCCTCGTCGGTGAGAATACCCTGTGCCTCGGCGAGAGGCAGTAATGTGCGGCGGGACTGCTCAAATCGTAACAGCGCGACCTGTCGTCGCACCGCATCGCGAACGATGTCGCTGCGGCTATGTCCTAGCCGACGGCTGAGGCGATCAAACTCCCGCTGAATCTTGGCGTCGAGGCGGATTGTCATGGTGGATGCCTTCATGTGCTACGAGGTAACAGGCCCGACCCTCCCCTGCAAGTATCTGTCGCGTATCTGCCGTGTGGGCCGCCCACTACACGACAGTATTCGGCAACAGACTGCCGTCTGCCATCGGCTTGACCTTCATTTCTGGCGGCACCTATAATCCGCCTACACACATTGGTCGCAACATACTGATTCAACGGGAAAAATGGCTGACTTCACCCACTTTAACGAGGCCGGTCGCGCCCGGATGGTCGATGTGTCTTCCAAGGCCACGACTGAGAGGGCGGCTTCGGCACAGGCCACAGTCTTCATGCAGCCGGAAACGTTGGAAAAAATTCAGAGCCAGAAGATTGCCAAGGGCGATGTGTTGGCGGTCGCACAGGTCGCCGGTGTGATGGGCGCGAAGAAGACACCGGACCTCATTCCCATGTGCCACCCGATTTTTCTCACTAGCGTCGATATCTCCTTCAAAGAAGAACCTCTGCTCAATCCCAAAGGCCGCTGTTCGATCACGATTACAGCAACGGCCAAGACGACGGGACCGACCGGAGTCGAAATGGAAGCGATGACGGCGGTCACGGTGGCGGCGTTGACCATCTATGATATGTGCAAGTCGGTGGATCGAGGGATGAGTTTCAGCGAGGTCTGTCTTGTGTCGAAATCAGGTGGGAAGTCCGGGGTCTATACCAGGAATGGTTGAAGCTAGGGTCGGGGCAAGATGATTATAGTGCGATTGTTCGGCATGACGAAAATGCTGGCGGGGAATCAGAGCTCTCTGTCGGTCAGTGTGCCTGATGGCCGGTATGTCAAGGATCTGGTTGGGCTCATCGAGGCTCGCTATCCCGCGATCGGCGAACTGATTCAGAAGAAGAAGGTCCTTGTGTCCGTGAATCAGGAAGTTGCGCACGAAGAGACGATCATCAATGACGGCGACGAGATCGCGCTGTTGCCCCCGTTCGCCGGAGGATCAGGTCAGGAACCGATAGACGAGAGTCAGTTCCTCCGTGTGCAGCGGGAGAATTTCTCGATTGACCAGGAGCTCGATCGGGTGCGAAGCAGATCGAAGCGGATTGGTGGGATTGCGACGTTCCTCGGGATCGCGCGCGATTGGTCCCGTGGGCGGGATGTCGATGGGATTACCTTCGAACACTACGAAGGAATGGCACAGAAGAAGCTGTGTGAGATTCGTGAGCGGGCGCTGAAAGACTTCGATATTCTCGAGTTGCTCATCATCCACCGGTATGGAGAAATCGCGATCGGTGAAAACATTGTCTTGATCATCGCCGGGGCCGAGCACCGTGCCGACGCGTTCCGCGCCTGCAAATGGGCGATCGATGAGCTCAAGCAAATCACGCCGATCTGGAAGTTGGAACATACCCCGGAAGGGGAGGTCTGGGTAGAAGAGCATCCCTAATTCGTGAACCGTACGAGAACTTGCCATGCGTTATGCGTTTACGTTTCGATACCTCATGGGAGCGGTTCATGTTTCTTGTGCGGTGCACATTCGACGTTGAGTGTTGAAAGGTCGAAACAAGAGTCGGCTGCAAGCCATGGATGAACTGACAGAAAGTATGGCGCCTGTGGCGGTACAGGACATATACGCGCGACCGTTGAAGAGCTTGCGTCTCTCAGTGACTGACCGCTGTAATCTCCGCTGCAACTACTGCATGCCGGAGCCAGAGTATGTCTGGTTGCCACGCGAGGATATTCTTACATTCGAAGAGATGGCGACACTGGTAGGCTATTTTGCCGACTTGGGTGTGGACAAGGTTCGGCTGACGGGTGGCGAGCCGCTGTTGCGTCGAGACCTGGCTCGATTGGTGCGATTGCTGCGGCAAGATCGGCGGATCACGGAAGTGGCGTTGACGACGAACGGCGTGCTCTTGTCTGAATGTGCGCAGGAACTCTACGAGGCAGGGCTCGACCGGGTGACGGTCAGTCTTGACACACTTCGGCCCGAACGGTTCCGTCAACTGACCGGGCGGGATGAGTTTGCACGAGTTCAGGAAGGGATTGAATCAGTCGGCAAGACGGGCTTTACCAATTTGAAACTCGATACCGTTGCAATTCGCGAGTTCAATGAGGATGAATTGAGCCCCTTGATCGAGTTTGCGAGACACTATCACGCCGAGGTTCGGTTCATCGAATACATGGACGTTGGTGGAGCGAACGAATGGCAGATGGACAAAGTCCTTTCCCAGGACATGATCCTTGATGCCCTCGCCCGACGGTACGGTCGAATCACAGCGCTTCCAGACCGGGGGGCGGCTCCCGCCCAACGATTTTGCTTGCCGGACGGCACGATCTTTGGGATTATTCCGTCAACGACGACACCGTTTTGTGCGCAGTGCGACCGCAGTCGTGTCACGGCCGACGGGTTGTGGTATCTATGCTTGTACGCGGGGTCGGGAGTTGACCTCCGCAAGCCTCTTCGCATGAACGAGCGCCCGGAGCGCATGCGGGAAATCATTCGATCGGGATGGGCTGCGCGCCGTGACCGTGGAGCTGAGCAGCGTAAAGCGTTGGAGCGAGTGGGGCTTCGAGACAGGGGGTTGATCGAGATCGATCGTCTCCGGGAAGATCCACATTTAGAGATGCATGCACGTGGAGGATGAGATTCTCTTAGACAGATCTGCTACAATGTTTGCCTACCATCAGTGGTTCTGTTTCCTCCGATTATTCAACAGAGGGTCGTCCATGGGGTGGATTACCTAGAACATGCTTCCGGATTCCCAATTTTTGTCGCTGCTCGGGGTGGGTTTTCTGCTGGGATTACGGCATGCCCTGGATACCGACCATCTGGCAGCGGTGTCGACGGTGCTGGCCGAACGGCCGTCGCTTCTCGCGTCTGGTGCCGTCGGTCTTTCCTGGGGTATCGGGCACACACTCACTCTCTTGTTCGTCGGATCCGTTGTCCTCATCTCTGGTCTTCATATCCCTGATGAACTTGAACTTATTGCGGAGTCGGGCGTAGGGATTCTTCTGATTGTCCTGGGCGCTTCCCTGGCGCTGAAATTATACCGTGAGCGGTGGCATGTGCATAGCCACAGCCATGATGGAGCCCCGCATGTCCACTTCCACAGTCATCAACGACAAGACGATCATGGCCATCGGCATTGGATGGCTGAGTCGATTCGCCCACTTTGTATCGGCATGATGCACGGATTAGCCGGATCAGCGGCATTGATGCTGATGATTCTTTCAACGACGAAGGAGAAGGGAACCGGACTTCTGTCCATTCTCGTCTTCGGTCTCGGTTCGATCATCGGCATGATGGTCATCGGGATGACGATCAGTGTGCCGGTCATCTATTCTCGTTCGATCAGTCAACGTCTTTTTGGGGCAGTACAAGGTCTCACCAGCATCGCCAGCTTCTCAGTGGGAATATGGATGTTGGTGAAGTTGGTGTTGTCGGCTGCGGGCAAATGAGACAAATCTTCCTCTGTTGATATCGATATGCATACCCTAAGCTCGGCACTGCTTCTAACACCGGAGCGTAAGATCCGATAGGAGAGCGCGATGGCCTGGTTCAAAAAGGACAAACCCGCAGAATCCGTCCCGCCGCCGCGCTCCAAAGGCAGCGAGGGGATGTGGCTCAAGTGCAACCATTGTCGGGAGATCGTCTATCGAAAGGAAGTCGACCGGAACAACAAGGTGTGCCCGAAGTGCGAGTATCACTTCCCGATCTCGGTCACCGAGCGAATCGGGTTATTGATCGACCTCGGAACCTTTAAAGAGTGGGATGCTGAGCTGGAAGCCCAAGATCCCTTGAGCTTTCAAGATACCAAGTCCTATCGAGATCGAGTGAAGGCCCATCAAGAAAAGACGGGTCGGAAGGATGCCCTCGTCATCGGCGAAGGTCTGGTCAACGGGCGGCGTGTGGTGCTCTGTGTGTTCGATTTCAGCTTTATGGGCGGTAGTATGGGGTCTGTGGTCGGGGAAAAACTCTGCCGCGCGATCGATCGGGCGTTGGAACTGAAGCTGCCGGTCATTCTGGTCACCGCTTCCGGAGGCGCGCGGATGCAGGAAGGCATTCTCTCGTTGATGCAGATGGCTAAGACCTCGACCGCGGTCGCGAAGCTGGGTGAGGCCAGACTGCCGTTCATCTCGATCCTCTCCGATCCCACATTCGGCGGTGTCACGGCGAGTGTGGCGATGTTGGGAGATGTCATCATTGCCGAGCCGAAAGCGTTGATCGGGTTTGCCGGACCTCGTGTGATTGAACAAACCATCAAGCAACAGTTGCCGGATCAGTTCCAACGGGCCGAATTTCTTCTCGAACACGGCATGATCGATATGATCGTCGAGCGCAAGCGTCTCAAGGAGACGGTCGGCACCCTCGTGAATCATTTTTAGTCCTCGGCGTCCTGCCGGCTTGTTGATGAGCTACTCCTGCGTCATTGAATACCTCTACGCGCTTCAGAAGCACGGCATCAAGCTGGGCCTGGAGACCATGCAGATTCTGTTGCACAGGGTCGGCAACCCGCATCGCTCACTTCGCGTGTTTCATATCGGTGGAACCAACGGCAAGGGTTCGACCGCGGCGATGGTGGCGGCGGTCCTTCAGCAATCAGGCCGGCGCGTTGGGCTGTATACGTCTCCCCACCTCGTCGAATTCCGGGAACGGATTCGAGTCAACGGGTGCATGATTGCGGAACGTCAGGTCGAGGAGTTGATCGCGCGCCTGCGGGCTGCGCTACAAGATAACCTGGAACCAACGTTTTTTGAGATGACGACGGCACTGGCCTTCCTCTATTTCGTGGAATCGCAAGTCGACGTCGCGGTAGTGGAAGTCGGGTTGGGCGGACGGTTCGACGCAACCAACGTTGTGGAGCAGCCACTGGCCAGCGCGATCACGACGATCGGCTTAGATCATCAGGAGTATTTGGGGCGAACGGAGGAGGCGATCGCCTTTGAAAAAGGGGGAATCATCAAGCCCTTTGTGCCGGTCATAATCGGGCGGATGGGGCTGGAAGCCGAAGAGGTTCTACGCCGGATTGCACGGGATCGGTCAGCCCCCCTGTGGCAGCTTGGCCGGGACTTTGCGATTGATGGAAATTGTCTCGAGCGACTTACGTATCGGGGAGTCACTCGCGTGTTTGAGGATCTGACCTGCGGCCTGGCAGGGCGTCACCAGTGGGACAATGCCGCTTGTGCGTTGGCACTCCTTGAAGCCGCGGGTCGAGCCGGAATCGAGACGAATGAGGTAGCCGTTCGTGATGGCCTGCGTATGGTCTCATGGGAAGGTCGTTTGGAGTCGATCGACGAGGATCCCAAGGTGGTGCTTGACGGCGCCCACAATCCTGCCGCCGCGCATGCGCTCGCGGGGTATCTCAAGGACTTTTCACGTAGTCACCCTACATCCCGGATTATCCTCATATGGGGCATGATGCGGGATAAAGATAGATGTGGATTTATCGCTCCACTGTTACCGTGTGTGTCGGAAATCGTGCTGACGCAGGCGACTCTTGCACGGTCTGCTACGATCCAAGAACTCCGTACAACTCTCCACGGATGGCATGGGCCGGTGCTGGAAGCTGTTCTTCCCATGGACGCGTTGACAGCCGCCAGAAGCCGAGCCATGCCTCACGATCTCATCTGTATTGCCGGATCGTTGATGCTATTAGGGGATATCAAAGCGGCAGTGCGTGGCTGTGGGCTGTCACCGATGCGTGGTTAGCATGGCGGGTCCTCTCGTGTGGGTCCGCTGGCGGCTCTTTTTCGTCGTCGCCGTTCTTTCTCTCGTTCCCTTTCCTGGATCAGCAGCAGACAACCGAGTGGGTGCCGGAGCGTCGCCCGCTGGATCCGCTCCCCTCGATATCACGGCAGAGCGTATCGACTATCGACAAGATCAGGAGGTCTACGAAGCGAACGGATCGGTCGTGATTCAGCAGGGGGCGATTAGGCTGACGACGGACCACGCCACCATTCAAGCCTTGCCCGGGATTCTCACTGCCGTCGGCCATGTCCATTTGACAGACCCGCAGGCTGATGTGACGGCTGAGCGGATGGAGCTCAATGTCAACACTGAGGCCGGCGTTGTGACACATGGCCGGCTCTACGTTCCGACGACAAACTCATCAATATCCGGCCGCCTCATGCAGAGGTCTTCGGAATACCACTACAGGGTGAAAGACGGCAGTTTCACGAACTGTGATGCGCAGGAGGGAGAGGTGCCCGCCTGGCGCTTTCGTTTCAAGGACGTGGATATGACCATCGGGGACACGTTGGCCTTTAAGAGTGGATGGTTGTGCCTCTTCGATGTGCCGACGATTCCATTTCCCAGCTTGTCTTATCCGCTCACCAGACGTAAGACCGGATTTCTTATTCCGACGGCCGGGTGGGACAGTCGCTTCGGAGCCCACGTCCGGGAAGGCTTTTTCTGGGCCATTAATCCGAGTCAGGACTTAACGATCTCCCCGTTCTACTACAGCAACTTAGGGTTCGGGTCTGATTTTGAATATCGGTATGTCTTGGACCGGCGATCTCGTGGAAAGTGGTCTGTGAGCTATCTGCAGCAGACACAAAATCCCAATGACTCCGGTACGACCGAAGATGCCGAAGGGGCACGTGCGACGTTCACCGGAAGCCATACACAATACATCACCGATACGCTACTGCTTAGGGCCAATGCTAATTTGGTCAGCTCACCAAACCTTTATCAGCAGTTGAGCAATTCGGGAGCGCTCCGAGCCTTGCCGAGCACCGAATCAAACCTTCTGGCGACCCAGCGGTTGGCTTACGGCAATCTCTATCTCTTGGGCCTCTATCTGCAGCCTTTACAAGACGGAGGAAGCGATACATTCCAACGGCTTCCGGAGGCCGGCTATAACCTTCCCTACGTCTCGCTGTTCAATTCGCCTGTCTTGTTGGGCATGGAAGGGAACTATGTCAATTGGTATCGAGATCAAGGATTTACGCTGAATCGGATCGATATGGTTCCTGGTATTGCGACGGACCTGATTCATCTCGGGCATGTGATTGGAATCCGTCCGCAAGGGAAGTTCCGCGAGGTGTTTTACAGTCATGGAGCGCAATCAGCAGAGAGACAGCATCGAGAGACCTTTTGGTTGGGGCTGGATGCAACGTCGAAGTTGACACGCCGATTCGCCCTTGCTGATGGTGGTGGTCTTTTGCATACAGTCGAACCCTCGATCACCTACGAGTACGTGCCGTCGACCGATCAATCCCAGTTGCCTCAAATCGACCAAGTCGATGACCTGCCCGGGAAGAATCTGCTGACCTATATGCTGCGTAGCCGCGTGTTGGAATCAGGCAAGCGGAATGCCTTCAACTGGCTCGATCTGACGGTGGCCCAAAGTTATCATGTCAGCGATGTGCAGACAACGGCCGTGAATTTTAGAGCCCCTCCTCTTCTGGGGACAGTTACTCAGCCGATCCAGCCGGCTACTGTGCCCATTCAAGGGAAGAGGTTTTCTGATATCTGGATGCGGGCCGTGATCGGCGACAACCTACCGACATTACTATCGCCAGCGTGGTTGGATACCCCGGTAGTCGGACGTGCGGCGCAGGCGTGGGCTCTCCGGCCGCCGATCAACCGGTATCTGACGGTCGACGCATTCTTCGACCCCTATCAACCAGGGGTGAGTCAATTCAACACGGACCTTCGTTTTCAGGAGGGAACCAATTGGTATTTCGAAGTGGGCCAGCGTTACACGCGAGAAGGCTATCGGCCAGTGCGAGGCGATATTTGGAATCCCATCTCGTTCAACAGAGTGTTTGCGCCGACGCCGGAGATTCTGTTTTTAACGATGGGCGGCGCATTCCGCACCCCTTGGGGATGGACGTTCGGGGCCAAGGCCTACTATGACGTGCAGAACGGAACAATTCCTGAGTTGGACCTGGTAGCGCTCTATCAGAATCCGTGCAAGTGCTGGTCGCTGGGACTGTACTACTTGAAATTCCCCGATCGGGAGCAGTACAGCTTTATGTTGAATCTCACTGGGGCAGGATGGACCGAAGCTGCCGGAACTGTCGTCATGCGGACTCTCTTGAGTCCGCTCCTATGGGGTGAACGTGGTCTGCCTTGGGCGACGCGGGGAGGGCCCTATGGTCTTCCTCCGCAGACTTCCGAGACAGGTGATGTGCCGCCCGGTGTTCAAACCGGACGGTGATCTGTGTTTGACACTAAAAACAGTGGTGGGGTACGATGCCCTGGCAATCACGCATCAATGATCTCAACCCTGAAGGAGGGCGCAGACGTGGCTGGTGACGCCTTGAAAGTTGAAGATTCCACTTGGGATGCCGAAGTCATGAAGGCCTCCGAACTGGTCATGGTGGATTTTTGGGCTGTATGGTGCGGCCCTTGCCAAATGGTGGCTCCCATCGTCGACGAGCTGGCAAAAGAATATGCCGGGAAGCTGAAGGTTCGAAAACTGAACACCGACGAAAATCCCGAGGTCGCGGGTCGTTACCAGGTCATGAGTATCCCCACCATTCTTTTCTTTAAGAACGGCCAGCCGGTCGAGAAGCTGGTGGGTGCTAGACCAAAACGCCAGTTCAAAGAAGTGATCGACTCGTTGCTCGCGCAGCATGCCGGAACCGCCTAGCAAGATGCTGAAAACGTCAGCCAGCATCGCTCTCGCATTGCGCAGAGGCTCGACGTACCAAAGCGTACGCTTCACCTCTTTACTCGCTGCGGCCTCGCTGGACAGCCGTTTTGATCATCTTGCTTGCTGTTCCATCTATTTTTAGCCAGCACTGGCCATTTGAGCGCCATATGTGTCTTCGGCAGCTAGCTGGGTCTCGCTACTGTTGCAGCCATGCTCACTGAGCTGCGTATCACAAATTTTGCTGTGATCGAACGACTGAGTCTCACCATTGACTCAGGATTTACCGTGTTGACCGGAGAGACGGGGACCGGTAAGTCTTTGTTAATCGATGCAGTGGCCCTTCTGGTAGGTGGACGGGCATCAAGCGACCAGATTCGATTCGGCGAAGAGGAAGCCCAGCTTGAAGCGTCGTTCGAGATTCCGCCCACGCATCCTCTCCTTCAACGGCTACGGGCCCGAGAGATCCTTGGACCGCACGGTTCTCAACTCATCATCCGACGCATCATTGCTCGTTCAGGAAGAAACCGGGTTTACCTGAATGGAGTCTTGAGTCCGGTCCATGTGTTGGATGAGTTCGCAGGTACGCTCATCGATATCCATGGCCAGCACGACCAGCAATCGCTCTTGTCAAACTCCGCTCAGCTCGACGTTCTGGATGCCTTTGGCCGTCTGCTGGAACTGCGATCTCAATATCGATCGACCTATCGTGATTGGGTACGTTTCCGAGAAGAACGCGCTGAGCTTGCGGCTACGCGAGAGCAGCGGGCCCAGCAGGAAGACCTGTTGCGTTTTCAGCAGCAGGAATTGGATGAGGCCGCCTGCCGTATCGGAGAGGAAGAGTTGCTGCAAACCGAACACCATCGGTTGGGGTCGTCGCGGCGTCTGGCCGAGTTGGCATCGGAGGCTCAGGAGCGAATTCAGGACGATGCTCACGGGATCTTGGCGAATCTGGTGTCGATGGAGCGCGTGTTAGGGGAACTCTCTCAGATTGACCCTGAGATGAAAAGCACCGTTCGATTTGCATCAGAGGCCAAAGTGCTTCTGAAAGAAGTCGCCGATTCCCTTCGCGGTTACGCCGAAGGCTTGGACGCCGACCCTATGCGACTCAGTGTGATCGAAGATCGTTTGGCCGTCATCCAGAGGATGAAAAAGAAATACGGCGGGACGATAGAAGCCGTCCTGGAGACTCATGATCGAGTGAAACAGGAGCTGGAGCAGCTGGGGGGATCGGACAGCGATCTCGATCGGTATGATCGTCTCATTGACGAGCAACAACGGAACGTCTCGGTGCAGGCCCGAGCGCTCTCAGAAAAGCGAGCGGAAGCAGCCAAGCGGTTGACGAAACTGGTGGACAAAGAACTCAACGCGCTGAAAATGGGATCCGTACGGTTTCTGGTCCAAGTCATGCCGAACGAGCCTGACGAAATCCACGGTCCTGATGGGGCCGATCGTGTTGAGTTTCTGTTGTCGGCTAATGCCGGCGAGCCGTTGAAACCGATGTCTCGCGTGGCATCCGGCGGCGAACTATCGCGGGTCATGCTGGCATTGAAATCCGTCCTTGCTGATGTCGATCAAGTGCCGGTCTTGATCTTCGATGAGATCGATACGGGGGTTGGAGGCGCGGTCGCGGCCACGATTGGGAAACGACTAAGGGAGTTGGGCCGATACCATCAAGTGCTATGCATCACGCATCTCGCGCAGGTCGCCTCTCAAGCCCAACATCATTTCTCCATCGAAAAGTCGGAAGTGAAGGGGCGGACTGTGGCGACGGTGCGCTCATTAACCGGGATGAGTCGCGAGGGTGAAATTGCGCGCATGCTCGGTGGGGAGCGAATCACTCAAAAGACACGATCTGCGGCGGCAGAGTTGATCGCCGGAGCGCATGAGTAGATCAAGCGGCGGGAGCGATGTCCATGGCGGGAGTCGAGACGGGCGAGTCTTTCACGACCTGAATGAAGAATTCCAGCAACAGCGGGTCGAAATGCGTCTCAGATTGAAGCGAAATTTGGCGGGTTGCGGCATCCAGCGGCAGGGCAACGCGCCCAGGTACGTCGGCGGTCAAATGATCAAACGTTTGGGCGATGCCGACAATGCGAGCCAGAAACGGAATATCCGTGCCTCGGAGTCCGCGAGGGTAGCCTTGCCCATCCCATCGCTCGTGGTGGGATGCGACGATTTGCCCCACCTCAATCGGTAAACCCAGCGGCGCAATCATCCGTGCGCCTCTGTCGGAGTGTTCCCTACAGAGGGATGCTTCCCCAGACGGAAGAACCTGGTCTTCTGAAAACCTATACGATGGGAGGCTCGTTTTCCCTAAATCATGCAAGAAGGCTCCAAGGGCCAATGATTTTTGCTCGGAGGCGGTAAGGTTGAGTCGGCTGGCCATCAACGTGGCATAGAAACTCACTCGGCTCGAATGATTGAGTAATTGACGGTCCGTGGCCTCCAGAATATCGGACAAGAGTGGAAGCAGGCTCATATCGTCTTGCTGCGAAGCGACAGCGCCTTGTGCATTGATGGAGAGGGAAGCATATCCAGTCTTAACCTTGTTCCACGCTCGTGCGCTCTCTTCTTCTGAGCCCCAAAGGTCCGGTAGTGTTCGGAGAGAGTGGCGGAGAAAGTCGAGTCGGCGCTTCTTGTCCATGGTCTGCTGGATGAGGGTGGTCAGCTCATTCACGTTGAAAGGCTTAAGCAGATAGCCAGCGGCTCCGTGGCGAATACCCTCCATGGCGGACTTCAGGCTCCCGTATCCCGTGACGATAATCACCTCCACGTCGGGGTGACGGTGCTTTATGTCTCTGAGAAGATCAAGTCCGTGACGATCTGGGAGCTTTTGATCGAGAGTGATCAGGTCAATAGGGTCCTGATTGAGGACATCAAGAGCTGTCTTGGCGTTTTCTGCAGATCGAACGTTGCAGAAGGTGCGAAGTATCGTTTTAAGGGCATCGCGGGGCCCCGCTTCATCATCAATCACGAGGACTGTCGGTTGTGTTCCGGCCTGACAAGAAGCCATGTCCATGCTCGTTGCTTACTCCAAGCTGTGCCAAAATTAAGCAATTCTCATTCCTTTTCATGAACTTACAGGGCATTTCAATATAGAGTGGTGGTGAAAATATTGGCAACTATACGTAGTTTACAATAATAATAGGGTACCTATCTTATCGACAGGGTGAAGAGGATAATATGTGAATAAGTGTGACATTCTTGTGCATAGGTGTGTCATTCTTGCATGGGTGAGTCGGGCTCTTGGATAGTAGAATTGTCAGGACGACCGATGCGGAGGGTGTCCATTCGGTATTTTAGCATCCTGCGGCTGATTCCGAGTAGGTTCGCAGCATGGGTTTGTACGTAATTGGTTCGTTTCAACGCATCAAGGATGATATCCCGTTCAAACTCCATCACTGCTTTTTCAAGCGACATACGACCGGCAAGGGTATCGTCTCGAAGCGACGTTGAGCGGGAATCGCTCTTGATCAGGGTCGGCAAATGCTCCGAAGTGATTTGCGCAGCATGTTGGGACCAGATGAACGCTTGCTCGACGAAGTTTTCCAGCTCGCGCACATTGCCCGGCCAAGAATAACGAGTTAGAAGCTCCAGTGCGTCTTTTTCGAATTCGATCCGTGGGCGTCGCTCCTCTTCCAGCCGTTTCTCGAGGAAATGTTTGGCCAGGAGAGGAATGTCCTCACCCCGTTCACGGAGTGGAGGGAGAAAGAGCGCAATGACGTTGATGCGGTAGTAGAGGTCTTCTCGGAACTGCCCCTTTCGAACAAGGTCGTCAAGATTCTTGTTCGTCGCCGCCACAATGCGGACATCGACCTTGATCGGCTGAACTCCACCGATTCTCGTAAATTCGCGCTCTTGGATGACACGCAGGAGCTTAGCTTGTGTAACCGGACTTAAGTCGCCGATTTCATCCAGGAACAGCGTCCCGGTGTTCGCCAACTCGAACTGTCCGACGCGTCGGGCTGTCGCATCCGTGAACGAACCCTTTTCGTGGCCGAAGAGTTCACTTTCAATCAGCGTTTCAGGCAAAGCTGCGCAGTTCAGTGCGATGAAGGGGCGTTCGCGCCGGGCACTGTTATAGTGCAAGGCCCTCGCTACCAATTCCTTTCCCGTGCCACTTTCTCCCGTAATGAGCACGGTGGTACGACTGTCGGCGACCTGCTCGATTTTTGAGTAGATCTCCTGCATGCCCTGGCTTTTCCCGATTAGATTATGGAAGGCATAGCGCTGAACGACCTGAGCCCGCAGTTGCTTGACCTCTCGCTCCAATTCGGAGGAGTTCAGGACTCGATCAATGACGATACGCAGCTCATCGACATCGAACGGTTTTGAGAGATAGTCAGCGGCGCCGAGCTTCATGGCGTCGACGGCTGTTTTTACGGATTTGGTGCCTGTGAGCATGATGACAGGGGGGGTCTTGCTCTCCATACGGAGCATTTGGAGCACTGCGAGGCCGTCGGTTCCCGGGAGAATGACGTCGAGGAGGATAAGGTCGGGCTCATCCTTCCGAAACACAGCGAGTCCCTCATGTCCATCACTAGCTTGGAGAATGTCATAGATGGGTTCGAGAACCATCTTGAGAGAGGCACGGACTCGGGGATCATCATCGATCAACAGAACTCGTTTTCTAACAACCGAGCTTTCCACAAGAGCTCCTTGCGTTCTAACAGCGGTGGGAGGGAAGATTGATGCGGAAGGTGGTTCCGATCCCTTCCGTACTCTGAACTTGAATCTCTCCTCGATGCTCCTGAATGATCTGATGAGCGATGGTCAGTCCCAACCCCGTTCCTTCGTTAACGGCGCTCGCATGTTTGGTGGTAAAAAACGGGTCAAAGATGTGTTCAAGGTTTTCGGGTGAGATGCCGTGCCCCGTATCTTCGATCTCTATCTGAGTGCCTATCTCACCGTCCGCTTTTTGAAGCCTCGTGGTCCGTACTCGGATAGTTCCGGTTTTTTCGCCGATGGCATCCATCGCATTCAGGAGCAGGTTTAAAAGGACCTGTTTCATTTGTTGCCGATCTAACATGCCACGAGGAAGCTCAACCGCCAAATCTTTTTCAATCTTGATCCCTCGGCTGTCGGCTTTTACTTGGATGAAGTACAGGCACGACGAGACGATTTCATTCGGATCCTCATCGGTCAGTTGAGGTTCCATGTATCGAGCGTAGTCGAGAATCTCCTGAATCAACCGTTCAATCCGATTGACGTCATCGAGCACAATTCGGCTGAATTCACCGATAAATTGACTGTCATTCTTACGTTCCGGAGCCAGCTGGATGAAGGTTTTGATCGACGTCAAGGGATTTCTGATTTCATGAGCAAAACCTCCGGCAATGGTTTCCAGAGAACGCAATCGATCAGTTCGCCGCATGAGAGCTTGGGACTGCCGGAGGTCCTCATAAAGCAGGAAAGAGTCAAGCGCGTTGGCGGCATTCTGGGCCATAGCAGCCAGGAGTTCCAGGGTATGGGAGGAAATGACGGTGGTTTCTATCCGGGATTGCAGCAATACGAAGGCGATCAGCCTTCCTCGATTCAGCAGCGGGATGGCCAAGTTGACGGGATGAGTGGCGAGTTGGGCCTCCGTGGCATTGTCCAAGGACCCCCTGCATAGGGAATCGGTCAACGCAGGCGAGTCGAGGATGTCTTGGTGGTGAGCCAGTTGTTGAACAAGGGGGTGATCAAGGGGAAGGACGGGAAACGCTGCTATCGAAGACCCCTCCGCTTGTGAAACCACCGGGCAGAAACGTTCGCGTTCAAGCAGATAAAGAACCCCTTGAGAGTGCCGGGATACATCAGAGAGGCCGGAAAGAATGCGCTCCGCGATGACTGGGAGGCTTGTCGGGTGCCCCATATCTCGTGCAAACTGCGTGAGTCGTTGCAGTGATGCCGTGCCTGATTGACAAGGGTCCGATGGCGGCGCCGTGCGATCCGTCATGAGCGTGGTGTGCGAGATTTATTCGCCAGCGTCGTTCGTCGTGGTGGAAATGGAGCTACGTATCATACCTAGGTAGAAAGTATACACCTGAGGAGCTGTTTCATCCAGCGGATTTGGTCTTCCGAACAAGGGCGAGTAGAAGTTGGTTGTCGAGAACGGAGAAAAACTGGATTGGGCCCGCACCGGCACGAGCCAGCAGACCGGCGAACTCATCGCGTTCATAGTTATGCAATAAACCATGCCGAATGGCTTCGCGCAGGCGGCCGAGATAGTGAAGGACGATTTGGGCCGGAGTGCCGAATTCATCATGGTCTGCTGCGCGCACGTAACGGCGAAACAGCGTTGAGAGATCGGTGTGCGGTTGAAAACAGGTCAAGACGGCCGTCCCATCCGGATGCAAGATTCTGAGCAATTGCCTTAGACAATGAAGGGGAGAAGAAGTAAAGGAGAGCGAAAGATGGCAGAGAATGCGCTCCATCGATCCATCGATAAAAGGAAGAGGTACATTCCAGTCCGTGTGCACCCAGCTTGTCGCTACGGACTGGGCGGTTGGGACGGCAGCCGTGAGTGTGCCGGGCAGTTCTTTAGCGAATGTAAGGGTCTGCAGTTTTGCAAGTCTAAGCGATTCAAGCGACTGGTCCAACCCCACATAGCGGAGAGGAACGGCCATCCGTCCTCTTTGATGCGCCGACCGATAGGCTTGATTGGTCAGCATGAGACGGACGAAGTTTCTTTGGCCGCAGCCGATATCGAGGACGGTCATGCCTGGTTCAAGCGGAAGGAGCCGGCGATACAGTTCACTCGTCAAAGCAGAATAGTCCGGCAAGGTTTCGAGTTGAGGTAGATGGGCCAAGTGAGCTCCCCACAAGGCGATGCGTGTGGCCTGTGAGACATGGCAGCGAATGCGGATACGCTCATGCTCCAACTGCCGTTGCTGAGAAACATCACGTAGTTTCGGTTCGCGGACCTGAGCCGAGGAAGAATTGCCGATCAGGGAAGTTGAGATCAGTTTCAAGATCGTCTTGAAGGCGGCGGTACGGCGCTCGTCGTAGGCGCCGGATTCTCCGGACACGTCGGCCGGCAGCGATACAACAGTTGGAGCGAGTCTCATGGTGTTGAGGGACTGATATTGAGGGCCGAACATGGGTTCAAGGGGACGGATTCTTCTGGCAGAGACCAGGATGACAGGCGGAGTGGCCACTTGAGCGAAGTCAGCTCTTGACGAGGCCAAGTCGACATAGTCTCCCGTGATCGCATCGCCGACAAACTGGTCGAAGTTGACATTGAGTCCCCAGAGATTAGCAATGCCCCGCCGATGACCTTGCCGGTAGGCTTCAATGACGTTGGGGCGATCGATGGTAGAAAGAGCGGTTTCTATGTCGAGAACAGGATTCAACAAGAAAAGCTTATCGGCCGATGTGCTCCGAGCCATGACTTTCACCGCCACTCGCGCCGCAATGTCTTCGGCGAGGAGAGCTACGGGAGCGGTGGTCCATGTAGTGTGAACAAAGTCCAGGATGCTCTGGAGATCAGCCTGCATGTTGCGCAACGTGACCTGCAGCATACTGCCATCGCTTTGGCCGACATGGTTCGAGTGGTCATAGCGAAGCACGCGCAAATGGTTGGCAGCCAGGTAAAATGAGAGCGATACGTAGTCGGTTTGAGTCGATCCGAATCCGGGAATGACGATGATGATCGGCGTGTCGGATGAGATTAGATGGCGAGCATGATCGGCCGTCACCGCAATAGCCTGGCCGTGCATATTCCGGCATTCCCATCTGTCGCTCATGATTAAGGGCCGGCCGTCTGGATCCGCAAAGTCTTTGGAGGAGCCGATGTGTTGCCCAAGCAGGCGGTTGACTTGCCGTTCCGCGAACGGCGTCAGGTGGGAAAAACGGATGCCGATGCGCTGTCCAGGCTGTGATAGACCCGGTGTTAGCCTGGATGGAACGGTGGGATCGGGAGCAAGATGCACAACGCGGCCGGTCAGAATCACTTCGGGCGCTTCCGGCTTCTGTGCCCTGGACTGATCATGGACGTCGATCGAGGAGAAATGAAGCACGACTACCTCATCGATCATTGGCAGGAACGGCTCTGTTTGCACGCATACACCGCCTCGGCTGAAGTTGACGGCAATGCCCAACAGACTTCCGCCCGCTGCTTTAGAAGTTTCAATGCGGACCGGCAGCGCAACTCGAAATCTCACGGTCTCGCGGTAGTCTGTGCCTCGCACTACAAATTCACCTGTCTTATCGAGCGGCGGAAACTGAGCTTCGACTGTTATGGCAGATGCATGTACTCGTGCGGCCTCAATAAACGACGCGAGGATCTTCTGCTGGCTCTCGTTGAGTGCGGTGAACTCGAGTGCAAGACGGGAGGTTCGCCGTTCGATGCCGGCCCGTCGGGGAGTTTCTCCTCGGTCATGCGCGGTGGCATCCAGTTCCAAGATGCTGAGGGCTGTCTTAAGGAGCAGGTAGACGGGCTGTTGTTCAAATGACGGGAGCACACCTTCGACCTCCAAAGTGGCTCCGCTGAGACTCAGATCAATCATGACACCTTCCTGCGGCGCATCGCCGATTGTAACGCGCGCTGGTAGGTCGACGGTCGCCCGAATATGTCTGCGGCGGTCAGGCAAAGGCTCCGTTGATTGGACGGAGGGAAGGGGTCCGGTCGGTAAGGGATGCGCCGTAGTCTGAAGAATCGACTCGGTAGTCTGTTCGACCGCGCCGCCTGTCGAAGAAACGAGTGGGGTCACCGGCACAGCGCGACTGTCCAGCACAGCAGGTTGTTCCACCGGAATCCACACCTTGATCGACAGAAAGCCGCCGACGGGGGCCAGAAAATCCCAACGGCCTCCGAGTCGCTTGATCAACGCGTAGGCCACAAAGAGATCGTCGGTTGTCTGCAAGGGCGGTTCCTGAGCCGGGGAGAGGAGGTTTGTCTCTTGGATGTGAATCTCGAATTCGGCGGCCGTTGTTTGTGGAAGCAAGGATGTCTCTTGGTCTAGGGAGGCTCCGTCTTGGGTGATTGCCCTAGTACTGACTCGTAAGCGATGGAGGGGGCCTACAGCGGCCACATAGCGTCGGGCATGTGAGAGGAGAATGCGCAGGAGGTTCATCATGGAGTCGAGGTTTCCGGTGAAAGGCGGAAGATCCCGTCCATACGCCCGTTCAATCCAATCGGTGTTCGCAAGGGGAGGTTGAGCGGCGGCCAGGACGGACTCGATGATGTCGTTGATGGTGTCTCGGCGGAGGACGATTTCCGTCGTGGTCTGGACGAGTTCTTTCCCCAGATGGGCGGCTTGAGCGGCGTACGTTGCCAATGAATCTACTTGTTCGATCAGGTGGGCGTCGTGGATGGTTTTGAGCAGGAGTTGGGATTGGGCGTACATCGCGTTATGGGGGGCATGCAGACTTTTCGATAAGGTTGAAAAGCGTTGTGCCATGGCGAGAAGTCGATCGGATTCACGAAGTTGATGTTCCAGCTGAGCAATTGTCTTCGTTTGCTGGCGGTGTCGGGATAGATCGCGCAACAAACCCAGCGTTCCGACATACCGGCGATTAAAATCGTACAGCCCTCTCGCGCTGAGCTCGACCCTCACTCGGGCGTGGACTCGTTTGTCGGTGGATGGTTTGCGGATGAGATCGATTTCTGTCCGTTGAGCCGCTCGCGTCCCTGTTCTGCGGTCGTTGAAACGATGACGAGCGCGATCCTGTTGATCCAGAGGCACGAGGGCAGAGTAGGGGGTGCCGATTAACTCGTCCTGCGTGTAGCCCAGCATTTCAGCGGCGAGCGGGCTCAGATGCATGAATCGTCCTTCCGCATCGAGTTCGTATAATCCATCGCTGAGCATATCAATGAGACGGGCGTGGCGATCCTGCGTCTGTTTGAGTGTCATGCGGATGGCGCCTGTTTCGAGCGCGCCTTTTGTGTACAACACCAGTTCGGTGAGAAAACTGGGCGACTTCTTGTAGAGGACAAAATCCGCCCCGGCCTGAAGAGCATCCAAGGCGGCGGTGGACTCGCTATGACCCGTCTGCAGCACGAGCGTGGCATGGGGTGCAAGCTGCTTCAGTTCTGAGAAGACAGGCGCGGCGAGCTGCGGGAGCAACTCCTCATCGACTAAAATGAGGTGCCACGATGCCCGATGCCCCCACTGAAGCGCTTCCTCTACGGTGTAGACGGCTTCGACTCGGCAGTTTGGAAAGAATCGTCGGAAGTTGAGCGTAACCAGTTTGATTTCTTCGGCGATTGCATTGACGAGGAGGATGGTGACTGGCTCACTCTGCGGCATGGCATGATTTCCGCGTTACTGGGCAAGCCTGCTCTCAGGGAGGTTCAGCGGGGCTGCTGCGCATCGCCGCCGCCTGTCCATCAACCAACTCTGCCGTAACCACTGCCTATTGCTTCAGCGCAGACTGTGTGACTTGATACCACAAGTGGCGGCGAGAAACCCAGACTGGGGGCCGATTCTTTTGTAGGGGAGCGATGGCTAAGAAGCTGTTTGAATGAACAATTTTGGACGGTGGGAAAACTGCGGATCGCTCGCAGGCCTGCCGGATGGTTCCTGCCGGCAGGCCTGCGAGAGAAATCAATAAGCCGCGGCGGTCTTGCCTTGCTCTGGGCAGGCCCCCGGAGTCATGTACAGCAAGTAATTGCCCATGCCATGCTGGAGTTCGGTTTTTTGGAGAGGGTGATGGTGCACCATCACCATTTCATAGTCATCCTCCTTGGAGATGGGGAATCCTTGGCCGTCTCTATAGACTTGGTGGGGTAAGAATTCACGAAGGGTTCCATCTCGCTCAACATCCGGCACAGTTCTGAGGAGGGTCTGTTTCTTGGTCTTGTTTTCCAACGCGATCATCAGTAATTCATCATGACCATGAGGATAGGCAAATTTGACGCAACCGTCTGCTCCGAACTTGAGCGGTGCTGTGTGAACTTGGACCCCATGTCGGATTTCAATTCCTTCGTCAGTCTGATCTGCAGGACGATCTCCGAACTTAGTGAAACAGACGATGTTGACCCCTACCTGATAGATGTTCATTGCTTTGATCGGCTTAGCCTTCGGCGCGAAATACATCGTGAAGGTTGCGATGACATTTTTCGTGGGAGGGGCACCATGATAGAAGGCGACGACCGTCATGAGCTTATCATCTTTGGCGAGTTTAACACCGTACCCATCGGGAAATTGGGTCTCAGCCATTTCCAGTCCGGCCCCTCCAAAGAAGAGCGGCTCTCCAGGGCAGGATATGCTGGGCTGGCTGTTATTGATCATTAAAATATGGTGCAAGTAGTTTCTCGGCAATTCCTTCCCGTCAACCGTAGAAAGGGCCGACTTGAAACCGACCAAATACTTGTCTTCCGGCAACTGGAAGTAGAACCGCGGCATGGAATCGCCCATATCGCCCTCACCGTGGCCGGTCGGAAGGTCGATAGGACCGAATGTCAGGGTCGCCGTGTTCTCTCCGTAGGTGATCTTAGAGCCCACCTGCTTTTTCAGTGTGGGGATGGCATGATGATCATGGCCTCCATCAGCGTAGGCTGATGAGATCATGAAGAAGAGAGAGATGAAAAGAATGAGGGATCTGCGCATAAGACCTCCCAGAGGAAGTGAAGCGGTGATGTGAGACCGGACTCCGATTTGTTGGTATGGCTGAGAAGAAACAAGCTGGTTCATTGGGCGCTGGCCGGTGATGGTGTCACTTTCTTCCAGTGGTAGGTGCCGCCGTGTTCCTTCGGCGGAATATTTTTTCTCGTATCGACTCGTGTGTACCACCAGATTCCCTTTGCCTGCGTACCGTCTTCCGAGAGGAGAACCTCAAACCCGCCCTCGCGATCGTTGCCTGGCTGGTGCCAGGTGCCTTGCCATAGTCGGTTCTCAATTCTTGTTGTGATAAACCGTCCGCCCTGTTGCGTGTAGGGGCCGTTCCCATTCTTGTCGAACGTCGCCTTGTAGCGTTTTTCGTCCTCGACTTCGAGAATATCCCATTCCCCGCTGACATCTGGCATTGCGGCGGCAGCATTGCTGACGAGCTTTTGCGATCCTGCTGCCGCTGACGGCGAAGCAAGCGGCCCTCCAAGCTGAGCCGATCGGAACGATTCGTGCCACGACAACAGTTGCCAACGCCCAGCACGGCGTTCGAGAACACCGGTTTCTCTTAAGGGAAGTACCGTCCGCTTCACTCCGGATCCTTCGCCGACGTAGCGAGTATAGTCGAGCTCCATCGTAAACCAGGCCAAATCACCCTTCGTCCAGACTTTGAGCTCAGTAATCGGGATCTCAATCTTCTGAGTATTGACAAATTCTTCACGCATTTCTCGTTCAAACTCTGGCCAGCCGACGTATTTGCGACCACCCACCGAGTAACTGACGATATCGGCGTCGTGGGCCATGAGGCGAGAAAGCGTTGGAAGGTCTTTTTCCGCATTGGCCCGGACCATTTGACGAATGGCCGTTTCTGGGTCGGGAGGGTCACCGGCGATCGCAACGGCAGTAAAGCCGATAAGAAGGAACAGACTTCCATAGACGAACGATCCCCGACGGGGCATAAGTGTCTCCATGTACGCGACAAGGCTCAAACGATTCAGGAAAACTACACGGCATGACGGGCCATGTCAACAACGAAGTAGCATCAGGAGGAACGAGAAGCGACCACCACCACAGTAACGTTATCTTCGCCTCCGCGATCGATTGCCGCGGTGACGAGGCGGTTGCAAACCTGAGTTGGGTCGAGCTCGCCGGCGGCGAACTCGGTTCGGATATCCTCGTCCTCCAACATCTTGGTCAGCCCATCCGAGCAGAGCAGGACTAGGTCCTCTGGCAGTATGGGAAAGGCCGTGATGGTGGGTTTCACTGTCGAGCCTACCCCCAAGGCACGCGTCAACACATGCCGTTCCGGATGAGTTTTCGCCGATTCTGCCGTGAGGATGCCGCGTTCCAGGTATTTTTCGATCAACGTATGGTCTTTGGTCAGAGGGGTCAGCGTGCCGGATCGAAATCGATAGGCACGACTGTCGCCGACATGGGCGAGGTAGGCGATCGGAACAGGAGCGGAGACGATTGCCAGCAGCACGAGGGTCGTGCCCATCCCTTTCAGCTTGGATTTTGATCTAGCTCGACTGAGGATCGCTTCATGTGCTCGGCTAATCAGATCTGTCAATACGTCCGCAGGGGACGCGTGACCGTTATTAAGCAGGTTGCTCGATGTTCCGGCTTCGGCTTGTACGGTTGCGATAGCCGTCTGAGCCGCGACTTCGCCACCGACATGACCGCCCATTCCATCCGCGACGGCCCAGACACCCACCTCATCAATGACAGTAAACGCATCCTGGTTGATGGTCCGCACGAGTCCGATCTCGCTCCGACCGATGCCGATCCAGGTGCTCATTGGGAATAACCCGGTTGAAGGGTGGTCGATGATGAGGAAGGCCCGAACCGTGACGCCATGTCCTCATAGAAGCGGTCGGCAAGGAGTACGAGGTTTTCGGTATCCGCTCGGTTGTAGGTTAAGAGGGTATCACGGGCGATTGTGTCGCCTCGGCGCCACTGGAACCACAAACGGACCGCATCAAATCCGTCTAGGCCGCTGATTGTCGTGTTGCGGTCGATTCCCATTTCTTGTTCGATGTGCTTCAGCCCGCCACGTAACGCAAGCCGACGGGCGGCGAAACAGAGGTCGAAGTGCAATGTCGGAAACTGAAGGCCGGGAAACTTGGCACAGAGGTAAGGCACATCGAAGACGGATCCGAAAAACGTCACGAGTAGGGTGCAGTGATCGAGCTCTGCCTGCAACCGCTCCGTCGTCAGATTTTCGCCACGAACCAGGCTCGTCGTCTTCCCCTCGCGATGAAGTCCAACGACAGTCACCTCTCCTGATTCGGCCGATGTGCCGGTCGTTTCGATGTCGAGATAACCTGCCCGAGATCGACAGGTTTCATACAGTCGCCAATGTTCTCGGCGCGGAAGGCGGGAGCCAAACATATGAACGTGTCCCTTCTCCGTCAGCGATTGCGCCTCTCGAAGTTCTTCATCGTACCAGATCTTGCGGTGCTCGGAGAGACCGGCGACCGAGGGTCGATCGAGGAAGCTTCGCCAATCGAACAAGCCTTCTTGCCACCAGCGGCGTTCCGTGACTGGTCCAACGCCCGGGAGAAAGATGAAGCTGGAGGTGAGCATCTGGTGGATTGTAGCCTTGATTTCGCCTAGGAGACAAGCTAGAGTTCGCACCATCACCAAGAAAGCAGTGAAGGAACGGTTTGTCCATCGATCACATAACTGACGCGGCGAAGCGAATCCGTATTACCGTGGGCGGAGTTCAGCTGGAGGCAGAACTCAGAAAGACGAAGACGGCTGACGAAGTCTACGCGGCGCTTCCGGTCATGGCTGCGATTAGCACATGGGGAGAAGAGTTCTACTTCCCGATTCCCGGAGTCCGCGACCATCGGGAAACCGCGACGACTCAGGTGAAGGTTGGAGACATTGCCTTGTGGGGAGCAGGGAAGGTCCTGGCGATCTTTTTTGGGAGAACCCCCATGAGTTTGGGGGCCGATCCGGTCCCTGCTGATCGGGTGAATATCATCGGGAGAATCGTAGGCGATGCGACTCGATTTCGGCAGGTGATGGAAGTCCCGACGATTTATCTCGAACCGGTGTGAACGCGATGCGGCTGTCGAAAGAGCGTGTGCGGCATATGGCCGAAAGCCTCACCGGGCGGCTCCAAGAGGCAGGACACATCGAACTAGTCGGAGAGCGCAAGGGATTCGTCGAGGTATTGGATCAGGCCATCACCCATGAGTTATCCGCTGAGGATCGTGTGAATGCTGAAGTGCGCCAGCTGCTGAAGGCCTATGAACATCAGATTGAGCAAGGGCAAGTCGACTATCAAAAGATGTTCCAGATGGTGAAACAAAAGCTGGTCCGTGAACGAGGCATCATTTTATAATGCCTGAGACGTGAGTGAAACGATTGAGGATTGCAGCGACAGAGCCGGTTCCTTTCACATCCCACGTTTTACGTTTCACGGTTGTTGTATGTTGAGTGAGGACAAAGTCAGTCATCTGTCCCATGTGATTCTTACGGTCGTCAAGCAACATGCTGGAGTGAGAGTCAGGAGGGACGATCCACCGTTGTTAAAAGAGATCAAGCGTGTGTTGGCCGCCGAGTTGGCCCAGGAGCAGGAGATTGATCGAAAAGTCAAAGCCAAACTCGCGTCCTATTCCCGCGGCATTATTGAAGGGAGTAACGAGTGGGACGTGCTGTATCGAAAGACTTTCGAGGAAGAGACGCGCAAACAGACGAAGGTCTGAAGGCTGTGGTCGTGTTGCCATGAAAAAGACCATACAGCAAGTGGTCATCTTGGGTATCGCGCTGGTGCTTGTCGGTATGACGGCTTGCTCGCAGAAACGTAAACCGCTCGTGCCGCTTGCTCTTGACGGCGGGGTGCAGCCTCAGGCCACGACGCTTACCGAACAGGGAACGCAAGCGTATCAGGCTCAACAGTACGACGAGGCTAAACGGTATTTCGAACAGGCCGTCGCCGAGGCCCCGCAATCCGGACCAGCCCATTACAACTACGCGTTGGCATTGAACGCACTCGGCGATTCAGAAGTCGCCCGGCAACATTTTTTGCAAGCTGCCGACTTGTCTCCTGGAGACAAGATCATCTGGGATTCACCGGCGCTCTCGCCGTATGGAAATCCTGAGAGCAAGAACCGCACCAAAGAGCGTCCCTATGGGACTCGCCGGCCGAACTTCGGTGCGATGCCGCGATATTGATAACTTGAAAAGGATGGATCTATGAATAAGGAACTGGCAGTCGGGGATCAGGCACCGGAACTCTCAATCCCGGATCAGCACGGAAAGACGGTGACCCTGAAGAGCTTTAAGGGCAAACAAATTGTGCTGTACTTCTATCCGAAAGACGATACCCCGGGTTGCACCAAAGAGTCCTGTGACTTTCGCGACGTCGAGTCGCAGATCCTCCGGGCGGGAGGCACAATTGTTGGCGTGAGCCTGGATGGGAAAGAATCGCACCAGAAGTTCATCAAGAAATTCGGACTGCCGTTCCCGCTGCTCAGTGATGAAGATGCGGCGATCTCCAAGGCCTATGGTGTGTACAAAGAGAAGAATATGTACGGAAAAAAGTACTGGGGGATCGAGCGCAGCACGTTCGTCATTGATCCCGATGGCAAGCTGAAGGCGATCTTTCGGAAGGTGACAGTCGACGGTCACGCGGACGAAGTACTCAAAGCCCTGAAGGCCTGACGCCCACCAGCGAGTTCGTGATCCGTCCTTTTCTTGTCCAGTAAGGCTATGCGGCAGATGATGAGCAAACCCCGCAAAGCCTGTCTCTCCCTCTTCCTCCTCATCATTGCCTCACCGAGTCTGCTGTTCGCTGCGGAAAAAAGTTCCGCCGCGATCCTCGTCAGGGACACGCTGACGGCTCCTGGCCAGCCAGCCAAAGTAGAGGCCAAACTTATCTCGAAACGTCTGATGCTCATTGCTGCACTTGGCGGGGAACTACTTGAACTCCTGGTGGATGAGAAGGTTGTTGCCACGGCTATGACCGGTGGGGATGGCAGGGCGTTCTTCACCTACACTCCAAAGGCCCAAGGTCTCGCACCAGTCAAAGTCCGCGTTGGCAACAGCCCACGAGTCGATCAGGCAGAAGGCCAAGCAAACCTGGCCGTGTGGGAGAGACGTCAGCCTATCCTCGTGATCGAGCTGTCGTCACTGATCGAGGAACCAATACCGAGTCGAGTCTCTCCCATTGGAATCGCACTTGAATCGGAACGGAAGCCTATGGCTGAAGCACTAGATGAGCTTGAGAAGCTCACGCAGTTTTACTATCGTGTCATCTATGTGGTGTCCTCGCCGGTAGGGGTGGACGGGTTTCAAAAGAGTGCGGAGGTACGGGATTGGCTAAAGAGACACAAGTTTCCGACGGGCTACGTATTGACGCTACCGGCAGATACAAACGCCCTTGGGGCTAAGATTGACGAGCTTCATGCAGCAGGTTGGAAGACCGTGAAGATCGGCATTGGCCGATCGAAAGCCTTCGTTGAGGCATTCCTCCAGCGACGCCTCGAAGCGATCATCGTACCTGAACCCACGAAGGGCGACGTGCCGCGTAAGGCCAAGGTAGCGAAAGATTGGAAAGATGTGAGGAGGAAATTGTAGCGAGTGTCCCGATTGTTTCGGCGCAGGTGTCGTGTCACTTCGTCTCATGTGACTGGAGAAATTCATCCAGCAACAGGCGTTGATCTGCCTCCAATTCCAGGAGTGAACGGGGAGGAACAATCCGTACCGATTCCTGAAGCCATGTGTCGCTCCAGAGTGTAACCAGTGGCCGTCGTGTGACTCGAACTTGTTCGACAAGGTACAACCCCTGCTCATAGAGGACTTTCCCCGGACAGCGATCGTCGAGGGCTCGTTGGGTTAACTCGAGGCTCATCGAAATCGCACCGTCTTCCCCAGCATTTGGTGCGAGTCGAACTCCCGCCGCGGTCAGTTGGCGTACGGCGTCGGCCCGTAGGGCCGAAGACCACTGTCCAGCCAAGATCGATAGGCTCAACACTCGGATCTTCCGGAGATCTCGGTCTGCCTCCTGCTGGGGGATGCTGGGTCTCAGTGGGAAGTGCGGGTCGACACTCACGTCCGGTGTGGTGGGCCCTTCTCGGGTTTGGCGATTGGCCGTCTGATAGTCCGTGATGAACTGACGGATGAAGGCATCCAAGTCCGTCGTGATCCGCTCATCGTCGACTGGCCCACGCACCTCCTTGTCAGTTTCTATCAGCCACGTTGTGTTTCTGATGGTGGAACCGGTTCTTGGGAGGGTAACCGGTTCGGTGAGCGCCAAAGACGGCGCATAGAGAACCTTGCCTGGGCAGAGATCATCGATCGGACGTGAGTCAAGCGTGAGTGTCAGAACGGCTGACGGAGGCGTCCGTGATGACTGTGAACCGGGGATTGGAAGTCCAGCTTCTGCAAAAAGCGTCATCGCCCGATTGTGTAGAGCTGCTTTCAGTTTGTCCGGCGCAATAACGATGAGTTGTACCTGGCGGAGATCCAGCTGCTCTGTGCTGCTCAGGTATGCCGTTGTTGCGGCAGTGCTGGTAGTTGGCAACAAGGCCAGCGCAAGCGTAAGGAAAGAGCATGTTGGATGAATGAGGGCAGAGAGAGGCGTTCTCATACGTGCGAGCCTATCACGCGCCTGCTGGTTGGTCCCGTCAATCGTTTATTTGGGAGGAGAGATTGGAAGACTCAGAGATTCAGCGCTAGGTCTCTTTCCGATCGCCAATCTTGACGACGAGGACCATCAGCTCTTTGTCGCGAATCGTGTAGATGACGCGATAGTCGCCTTTGTGGATCACGCGGTTACCCAAGATTCTTATCGAGCTCGTAAGCATGACTAATATCCCATTCCTCCATAGCTGCTCGTGCCGTTGCTGGATGGTGAAGGAGGAGCCGTGCGGCTTCGATAGGCGCTTGACTGGACGATTGCGCTGTTGGCGGGTGCGAGTTCGGCTGCTTTTTTGAAATGGGCTGTGGCTTCTGATTGAAGATTCAGTTTATTGAGTGCAAGACCAAGATTGAAGTGCGCCTCCGCGAGATTCGGATCGGCCTGGATAGCGGACGCAAAATGATCTTTGGCAATCGACCAATGGCCCATCTCATAGTGGGCAATGCCGTCTGAATTGTGCCGGGCGGCGGTGGCATTGCTGCTCGGCGGCACAGACAACGGCGGGTTCGTGGCTGCACAAGCATATTGAAGGATTGCAAGGCTACTGGCGATGGCAAATCGAACGAGATTCGTGGTTCACCTCCCGGCCAAGAGGTAAAGCTTGCTAAGGTCGAGAAGACCTGTGTAGTCAGATCGTGAGCATAATGAAAAGAAGGTGCCTACCGTTCAAAGCCTCCACAGAAGAATGATCTCCATGATTCAGCTTCCTACTGGAGATGATACTTTGCCATCCGGTAGCGCAAGGTATTGCGGGTCATCTTGAGGAGGCGGCTCGCTTCCGACACGTTGCCCGATGCTTTGCGGAGCGCTTCTTCTAGCATCTTTTTCTCCATCTCGTGAAAAGATAGTCCGAAGGCCAGCAATGAAGGCCTGGGTTCAAGACTCAGGCGGTCCGTTGACGGGAGAGTTTTCACGGATGCCGGCAAGTGGTGTGCTTGGATCACGTCTTCTTTGCACGTGATCGTCAGCCATTCGACGACATTGTGCAGTTCCCGGACGTTACCAGGCCAGTCGTGGCTTCGAAGGACAGCTAGGGCTGCCGGCGCGATGGTCTTAAGGCGGCATCCTCGTTCCTTTCTGGCTCGCTCCAGGAAAATCAGAAGAATCGGTTCAATGTCTTCGAGTCGCTCACGCAGCGGGGGAATGCGTAATTGGTACACGTTGAGCCGATAGTAGAGATCGAGGCGGAACCGACCTGCTTTGATGTGGGCGAGCAGATCCTCATTCGTGGCAGCGATGATGCGGATGTTTACCTTGTGGCTACGGGTACCGCCCAACGGATCGATGGTGTGGGTTTCCAACACGCGCAGGAGTTTGGCTTGGGCGGTGGGGCTCATTTCCCCGATCTCGTCGAGAAAGAGTGTCCCGCCCTCGGCTATTTGAAAACGGCCTGGCTTTGCCCGTTTGGCGTCGGTAAACGCACCTGATTCGTAACCGAATAACTCTGCCTCCAAGAGATTTTCCGGGATGCCGGCGCAATTGAGCGCGATTAGCGGACCATTGGCTCTGGGACTGTAGTGGTGAATAGCCTCTGCAAACAGTTCCTTGCCGGTTCCGCTTTCACCGGTAATCAGAACAGTTGCGTCGGTCAATGCCACTTCTTTGGCCAGTTGCTTCATGAGGTTCATTTGGGGCGAGACGCTGACGATGGATGCGAACGGATCATGTGGCGAGGAAGACAGAACAGGACAAAGTTGGCGGAATGCTCGAGCAATGGCAGTCTGAAGATCTTCCAGTAGAATCGGCTTCGTCAGGTAATCGGCCGCGCCGGCGCGCATGATATCGACCGCATCTTTGACAGAATGGCGGTCCCCGATTGCAATCACGGGTGGGGATTCGGGTGTCTCGCGGGCATATTCCAGTAGAGGAGCCAGAGTATGAGGACTTCCTTCGCTGACGACCAGCGCCGGGGAAATCTCAGACCACAGGGCGAGTCCCTCGGAAACGGTGTCCGTCGAATGAATACTTGCCTGAGGGGATGCAGCCCGGACAAGCTGTCTGAGGTCGGGGTCTTTCGAGACTAAGAGAAATGTCTGAAGGTTCATCGGAGTGCTCCTAGCCTCCTATAGAACCGTCGAAACTACTGATAGCCTACACCTCTTACCACGAGGAAGGGAAGGGTGAAATGGAGAGGACTTTGCGGGCTGTCAGCCGAGAGCATCGACTGACAGCTCGCCATGAATGGGCGAATCCTGGTCTATTTCGTGAGCTATTCCTTGTCCTTGCAGAAGCTTCGTTCGTAGGCGATGATCGTCCAGGCTTCTTCCTCGGTGAGCACATTTCCCTTCACAAGGGCCGGCATACCGGTACCGGGACTTCCATTCTTGACGACCCAGAAGAGTTCCCCATCATTCCGCTTCTTATGAAACTTACAATTCGTAAAGTTTCGTGGGCCTGGTGTGAGCAGCAGTCCACCCGCACCATCGCCCTCGCCACTCTGACCGTGACAGTTTGCACAAGTGCCCTTGCCTTCATAGAGCTCCTTGCCCTTGGCGAGGACGTCAGGGGTCACGGTGATCGGGCTCTTCAGCTTTCGTGCCTCCCCACGTTCAGCATCTGGAACACGCGGCTTTACTGGGTCGGACTCGGGGCCAGACCAACCTGCCGTAGTCCACAAGGCAACGGCGATGAAACTACACAAGGTCACAATCAAACGCTTCCCTCTCATGGTTCCTCCTTGGTGATTACCACTGATGTTCCTACCAGATGGCTGCTCGCGCCGCGCGTCCGGAGGCACAAATCCCGTGCTCATGTTAACACGATATTACCCTAAGTTGCAGTGCCCATGTCTCGCAGAAAATGATCAGATTTGAAGTAGGAGTAAAGGCGGGACTACCAGAATCAGGACCGCGTCAGCCAGGACTGGTAGTCCTGGCTGACGGGAAACTAACGCACGACCATTGCAGTGTTCACTACTGCAAATTGTCACTGAACTTCGACGATGTCGCCCTTCATTGGTGCGAGGATGCCTATCAATTCGTCCTTTTCCTTCTTCGGGACGTTGAAGGTGTCCAGTGCAGCCACCAGGTCCTCAACGAGGGCGCCAAAGGCGGCGGAGGTAATCTTCAGGCCCTTGTGCGTCGTTTTCATATCACGGCCTGAGTAGGTGCAGGGGCCGCCGGTGGCCATACAGACCTGTTCGACCAAAAGCTTGTTGAGCTTTTTGAGATCGGTGGTCGCGAACCAGTTATTAATGCGCTTGTCTGCGCCCACGTTACCGATGAACTTTGTGACGACGGCTTGAATGGCGCCTTGCCCACCCAACCGCTCATAGAGCGACCGCTCTGCAGCAAAGGATGGTGCACTGGTGAAGGCCCATGCTGCCGCTACCGCGACCGCCGTACAAACAATCTTCTTACCAAGTGTCATGTCATCTACTCCTTTGTGTGAGAATGAACTAACTGCAAAACCTCCCGACGCCGATTATTGATCACGGGTTCCAGGGGGTGTTTGGCATCAACTGACCCTTATAGTCCTTGGGGTTCTGGTTGGCGATCACCACCGCAATCGCACCTCGTAGGGCCCCCGTTAAGGAGTGGGTCACGACCGGATAGGCTCCCGGGTTATCCACGATCATATCGAAGGTGGCGCCGCTGCCTGGGCCGACCACATAGGTCTGGACCCCCGTGAATTTGTTGGCCGGATTGCCGCTTTCGTAGACATTGTCCCAGATTTCTGCGATCGGATGGAGCGCAGAGAACTCGTTCGGGCCGGCATTCACGAAATAGATTCGCACCCGTTCACCGACCTTGACTTCCAACGGCTCTCCCCCTGGGAAGAACGGATGGTACTTGAAGATACCGCCGTTGAAAATCGTATTGTCCCACTTCCGATCAAACATCGCCTGCACGTTGTCGGGGTTCTTCCAGAACTCAGATTGTACTAGGACGAATTCACGATCAGCCTTTGGCCAAGCATTGGCATCCTTCGGATCTACGATGATGGCACCGAACATGCCACGGGCGACGTGCTGGATCATGGGGCTCGCGCCGCAGTGATAGAAAAACACGCCGGGCTTCTTCGCCACGAAGGAGTATTTGTGTGTCTCTCCCGGTCCAACCGTACGGTGGTAGTTAGCTAAGAAGTCGAGCTCGGCCGCATGAAAGTCCATCGAATGTGGGAAGGAATTGTCCTTATGGCCGATCAGGGTGAAGTTCACCGTATCACCTTCGGTGACTCGGACGACGGGGCCGGGCATCTGACCATTAAAGGTCCAGGCCTTGTACTTCGTCCCGTTGCCATCGATGACGATTTCCGATTCGAGCGCGGTGAACGTGACCTCATGGGTCTTCGGAGAGCTTACCAATCCTAGGGCCTTCGCACCTGCCATCACTGGGCCTGACGATTCAGGCTTCTTCTCCGACGCGGTCGCACAGCCGCCAGTTCCCAACAGGACGCTGAGTCCCAGGGATAATGTGAGCACACGAAACCTCTGCATGGTTGCCTCCCTTGAAAGATTTTAAATAACAAAGAGACGCTGCACTGGCGAGTGCCGCAAATCAGGTCCCTCCCCCTCACTCACCAACCAGACGCCGGGTCAACTATCTACCAAATTCTGAAGAGAAAATACAAAGAAATTTTTTTGCAACGTATTCAGCCGAGCGCATATAACCCTAACCCTTTCTGATGACGGAGGTGAGGTCGTTGGTATAGCAGAATACGTAATACCAGAGTTGTTACTAAGTAGATGTCTACAAGTTCTGCGAAAAAGTAATGATTTATCAGGCTGTTGGTGAAGGTTCTGAGCTTCTGTTGGGAAGATTATTGATTTCGTAGTTCAAGTGGTCGGGATCAAGTGATGAATCTAAAAAGATACAGACTCTGTATCTAATTCGATTCACACGAAAACGACCTCCAAGTTGGTTGAGAAGGATCGCGATGTAGACGAGCTGGAGGGAAGTTTGAGGTGTAAGTATTTCTGCCCATCAGTATACGCATTGTCTTTATCTACGTCATAATTGGTAGGGGAACTTTCTGGAAAGGTTTTAGAACCTGTTTCGGAGAGAAAGGAGATATCCAGTCATGGCGTGGGAGCAATAGTACCGAAAGTGAGGGTCCAAAGGGGTTACGAAGGTTTGAAGTTGCGTTGGGCGATGGCGATGTTCCGGTGAAGTCCATGGAGCTTCGCACGCCGAATCGGGCTTTGTTGAAACACAGTCATGAAGGTCAGTTCGTCCAGTTTAGAAAGCTCGTTGAGATCAGGGGCGAGACTCCAGCCTAAAGGTTGAAAGGTGCCTTCCTGGGTCGGTTCGGATCGCAGATTGAACGGACATACGTCGAGGCAATCATCGCACCCGAAGATTTTGTTTCCCATGCCTACTTGTAGCTCGTGAGGGATGGCTGTGTCGTCGCCACGTAATTCTATCGTGAGGTATGAAATGCAACGGGTGGCATCGACAACGTAGGGCTCCGTAATGGCTCCCGTGGGGCAAGCTTGAATACAAAGTGTGCAGCTGCCACAGAGATCGGTGGCTGGCTCATCGGGCTCCAGATCCAACGTAGTTAGAATCTCTCCCAGCAACAGCCAAGAACCGTACTCGGCTGAGACGAGATTGGAATGTTTGCCGATCCAGCCCAGGCCAGCCTGTTCCGCCCAGGCTTTCTCCATAATTGGGCCGGTATCGCAGTATGCACGCGTCTTGGCCTCGGGTGCCATCCCGTGAATCAACCGTTCCAGTTGCTTGAGCCTGGAATCAAAAAGCTTGTGATAGTCCCTTCCCCAAGCATATCGCGCAATGCGGCCGTAGCCCGGGTGTTCGTTGGCACGCTGCTCGGTGAGATAGTTGATCCCCAGCGAGATGATTGAGCGGCAGCCTGGAAGCACCAGGCCAGGATCGGCACGTTTGTTGGGGGCCCGTTCCATCCAGGCCATGGTGCCGTGATAACCTCGCCGGAGCCATTCACTAAGACGGTCGAAGAGGCGCCGAGGTAACGCTGACACGGAATCGTGAAGAGCGTTGTTCGGCTGATTACAGGTGGCTGATAGCGTGCCGTGCTCGGCGACACGCGCGATCCCGACTGCATCGAATCCTAGCGCACGAGCTTCTTGTTTGATTGCCCCGGAGAGGGACATAGGATACAAGTAAGGTTAATGCTGCGAAGAACAATTGAAACGGACACTGAATTGGGCCGAACAATGGACCGACTGACATTGGCCGCAGGTGCCGACAATGTTCGACTTCCAATCGGTCTCCGTTTCATCAAACCGACATTGCAGGCGACCGCCTTTGGAGATCGTGGTCCAAGGTTGCTTGGTTCCGGGAATGGAGGCGACCCGACATCCTTGGGGGAACGGAACGTGACAGGGGCGCCCGGTTTCACCTTTCTCCACTGAAAAGCTGCACGACAGTTCCGTTGTGGCTCCGGAATCCTCTACTTCCTGTGCCTTCGTGGAGAGGGAAGGAACGAGAAGGATCACGAGCAACAAAACGAAAAGACTACACGCGATGCGTTGAATCGCCATAGTTGTCGATGGTAGCACAGTCCTTTGTCTTGCGGCCATGGAGAGGGCCGCGTAGAATCTTCCCACCAGCTTCTATTCAAACCAATGGAGGCTCTATGCTCGCGACGCGGATCACGCAAAAAGAGGGCGTCTTCTATTTCATCGCCTATAAGGCCAGTGAGCTGTTGAAAAAGGTCCGCTTCACCAGCCGTTATTATTTCGAGGGTGAAGAGATCGCACAGGCCAAGATTGCCGAGCATGACGACGTGGCGCAGTTTATTGCGGAAATCGAGCGGAGCGAGAAGGGATTCCAACGGGTCTTGAATCGGCAGAAGATCAAGCAGATCGTCAATTTTTATGAGACCGTTGTGGCTCAACCAATGATTCCAGGCACAGTGCTGCTCTTTACCGACGAAACCCTTCGCTTCCAGAAGACAGATGGCTCGGATTCAATCGGCCACCTGAGCGAGCCGACGGGAAAGTATCTGGTGATCGACGGACAACATCGACTCGCCGGGCTTCACTTTTTCCACGAAAAACATCCGGATCAAAGTGCACAGGTCGAGGTGCCCTGCCTCCTGTTTGACGGCAGGAGCGGTGATTTTGCCACGGAGATGTTCGTGATCATCAACTCCACCCACACGCGGATCAACCGGTCCCATTTGGTCGATCTCTATGAGAAAGTCTCTTGGGAAAGTCCTGAAAAGAAATTCGCTGCCAAGGTCGTGAACCTCCTATATGGCGAACCGGACTCGCCGCTTCAGTACAAGATCAATCGCCTTGGCGGGCGGAGCAAACAGGAAAAATGGATTCTGCAGTCCGAGGTGTTCAACGAGCTGCTGAAAGTCGTGACAGTCCATAAGCGCTGGATGGAGTCCCACTTGGGGATGAAGGCTGATCGCTGCTACGCATTGGTGCGCGACTACCTGAAGGGGGTCAAGGAAGTCATGGGCGAGGTCTGGGGGCAGAACGAGCGGTATATGTTTACTCGCGATGTGACCCTCAAGGCGTTGATTCGCGTGTTGGACGATCTGATCGTGGATCGCAAGCTCATCAATGATTGGGACGAACAGCGTTCCCACAAACCGTTTGCTGAGATCGTCAAGCCCTGGGCTCCTCTGACGAAGGAGTTCCGTGCCGACGGCTTCTATGAGCGGTTTCCCGCCAAAGGACAACTTGAGCGCGTACGAAAGATTCATCAGCGGCTACTGGATGCGATTGTCGGATAACCGAGCCATATCATCACAGGGCCTCGTCCTGTTGTTGGCCGTCCATGTGTTTCTGTCCGCTCCCGTATTGGAGGCGGGTGTGCTGGCGGTGGCTGATGCAGATGGTTTAGAGGTGAAGACGGAACCTGGTGGTGGAATCCGTGCGACGGCACATCCTCTCTTTCCGGCCAAGGCGGAAGTGATACAAGCCTTGTTGGCGGATTACTCACATTGGCCGGACCTCTTTGAGGTTCGGATGAGAGTAGCTGAATTGAACATCCGTGATGGGGTGGCGACGATCGACCTTCGCATTGACCATCCGGTCATGCCCGGAGAACGTCGGTTAGTCACGGAATCTAGGGTATTACCGAACGGTGGCCTCGTGACCGACCTGAAGGGCGGTGATTTCAAGCGCTATCATCGAGTATGGAAGCTGCAGCCGGCTGGGGAGGGGAATCAAACGCGTGCCGATTTCGAGCTGATCGTGGAGCCGGATTCTCTAGCACCGGATTGGTTGGTTGCGATGGTCACGCGGCAAGAATTGGCAACCCATTTCCGTATCGTCAAACAGAAGGCGTTGGAGCAGTCCAAGCGGTAACTGATATGGCTCAAGTTTCGGGAGAGAAGAATCCTGGCGCACGGATACTAGCCGGCCTCTATGTTATTTTGGATCCTTCGGTTCGTTCCGATCGTCCGCTTGTAGATGTCCTGACAATTTCTGTGGCAGCCGGCGCCAAAATTTTTCAGTACCGGAACAAGTCGGCTTCAATGAAAGCAGCCTATGCGGAAGCGTTACCGTTGAGGAAAGCGGCGCATGAGCTCAGGGTGCTGTTCATCGTCAATGATCGATGCGATCTGGCGCTGGCCGTGGATGCGGACGGTGTGCATCTCGGACAGGGGGACTTGCCGCTCAATCTCGCACGAAAGGTCATGGGGCCCGACAAACTGATCGGTATTTCGACTCACAGCCGAGAGCAAGTGATGGCGGCGACAGCCGCCGGGCCAAACTACCTCGGGTTTGGTCCGATTTTCACGCCCGGCTCAAAGTTGGACCATGAACCAGTCATTGGTCTGCAGGGGCTCCGAGCAATCCGCCCCTTGACGGCACTCCCGATCTTCGCCATCGGAGGAATTACGGCCGATCGCACTGAAGAAGTGATTCGCGCAGGAGCCGATGGTGTGGCGGTCATCTCCGCAATTCTGAAGGCACCGGATATTTCGCAGGCCGTCAATGATTTTGTCTCGAAGATCTCAAGAGCAAATTCGCCAGGTTCTTGAGCGCAGCGGATCGGGCCACATGCAGGATTGCGGGACGGAAACGGCCCGGCATGCCTGGTTCGTAGGGGAGAGGGCCGAGTACCGGGACACCGGCCTGTTTACGAAGAATCTCGAGGGTCGTGCGTTCCTGAATGCGTGCCATGGCCGATCTGACGGAATGGGTACGATTCAAGACGAGGGCGATGATGGAGATGCGTTTTCGGCAAAGGGCCTCGATGGTTAGCAACGCATGATTGATTCCTCCCAGCCCAGATTGCCCAACGACGACGACCGAAAGGCGTAACTGTTTGATCAGATCTGTGACATTAGAGCTGGTTGTGACCGGCACATGCACCCCGCCGATGCCTTCGACCACCATGCAGTCATACCGGCCGGATAGGAGGCGGTAGACTTTCTTGATGGTATCCAGATTGATGGTCTGTCCTTCTGCTTGAGCAGCGGCAAGTGGAGCGACTGGTAGTTCAAAGGAGTAGGGACAGATCGCTCCGAGTGTTTCCTCGCTTTCAATGATTGATCGCAGTCGTGCGGCATCCGATTGTGCGGCTCTTGCAGTCAAGACTCCCGTCTCAATCGGCTTCATCACACCGACTGAGACCCCACGCTTTTTGAGGTGAATCGCGAGCGCGGCTGAGACTAAGGTTTTCCCAACGCCCGTATCGGTCCCCGTTATGAAAATGCCGTGGTTCATGGAATAAGGAACTTAGCTGTCAGCCATCAGCAATCAGTCTTCAGCTGTAAGCTCTTTTCTACAGATTCCTACTGTCACAATTCCACACCTGGCCTGATACATCGTTGAGCTGGGCTAGGTGCACGATGGTACTGACGACTTCGTCGATCACCGGTGGCCTCCGCAGTGCATGGTCGAGCCATCCGTTCTGCTCGGGAAATATCCCCTCCGTCAAGTCCGTTTTCTGCCAGCCGGGAAGTACGAGGTTGACACGAATATTGTGCGGACCCCATTCCAACGCCGCTGTTCTGACGAGTCCGATCAGTCCGGCCTTCGATGTCGCATACGCACTTTGTCCGGTCGCTCCGTGGAATCCCGTGTGGGAACCAATCACTATGATGGAGCCTCCGCCGCGAGCGAGCAGGGAAGGTGCCATGGCTCGCAGACAGTGAAATGTTCCTGTGAGATTCGTGGCGATGACATTATCCCAGATCTCATCTGCATGGCGCACGAGCAACTCGCTCTGTCCGATTCCAGCGTTGCAGACCAATGCTAATGGGCCGGAGGTACAGCTGGAGAATCTGTCGACCATGCGTCGAACGGATTCGGCTTCTCGAATATCTGCATGATAGGAGTTGCCGATTCCGCCGCCCTCGAGGACGCGATCCAAGGTCGCTTCGGCCGCCGGTTTATTCCGATAGTAATGGACCCCCACGTACCATCCGATTTTTCCGAATGCTTGACTGATGGCGCGACCGATGCCTCCGGAGGCTCCGGTAATGAGGACTGCCGGACGATCAGATGGTTTTGTCGGTCGATCCTTCGCAGAAGGTGTTGATGAGATTCGAGGTTCCATATCGGAGAGAATTATGCGGTGAGAAGCGGGCCAAGACAAGCACGGATCGAAACTTAGCCCAGCACCTATCGGCTTGCCGCTCTCGGGACTCCTATGATACCGTCAAAAAACATCGTATCTGGAGTTGGAATGATGACGAAGCGTAAATGTGATGTGCGACTGGTATTGACGGTAGGAGTGTGCGCACTCCTGGGACTACACCCATGGTCTGTGGTGCTCGGGGCTGAGGAGCCGGTCACGATTTCAAAGTCCGAGGAGTATTTTCCTGATACGGTTGGGAGTCGCTGGACCTATCGCGGCCAGATCAGTGAGGGGCCGCTCCAAACTGTCGAACTGAAGTTTTTCACGAATGTGTCGACGGTCTCAGGAACCAAGATGATGAACGGTGTCACCGTGACGGTGTTCCATGATACGAATCCGGGAAATCACGGACCGTCGGATAGTTTTTATCGACGCGACGCGGTCGGTATTGTGTATTATGGGTCGGAGCCCGGAACACCGTTGGAGAAACACATTACGCCCTACCAGATTTTCCGATTTCCACTGAGAATCCCGTCCTCCTTCCAGCAGTTTGACCGAATGGGGGTTGATTTCGGCAGCGATATGGATCGTGACCAAACCGATGAGACGGTCGATGCCCAGGGGTGGAGTAAGGTGATCGGTCGAGAAATCATCACCGTCCCAGCCGGTACGTTCCAGGATGCTATCAAAGTTGAAGCACGGATGAACATGAAGATCCACTTGTCAGGAAGCCTTCGAACCGTCTCCGGAATCGACGTGATGACGGCCTGGTTTGTCAAGGGGGTCGGGCTCGTGAAGTACTCAGAGCGGCAGGAACTATCCGCCATCAAGGAGGACCGCGGCGTGGTCACGGAGATCACAGAAGAACTTGAAGAATACGACATCAAAGCGGCAAAGGCCTCACTGAGTCGATTCGAATCCCCGGCGAAGGGTGTTCTCGCTGATGACTCTGGCGATCATGAACTGGACCAGGTAATCTTCCCCGCCCGCTTTCGCACCGACCCCTGAGAAGCGGTGCCCACCGAAGGGTTGACGAGAGACGAGGGCACCGGTGATCGGTCGGTTTAGGTAGAGATTCCCTACGTCGAACTGCTCACGGGCCATTGCAAGATTAGCGGGGCTCCTGGCATAGACCCCTCCAGTCAAGGCATACTCGGTTCCGTTCGCCAAGCGGATGGCATCAGCAAAACTGTCCGCTTTCATGACGGCTAATACCGGCCCAAAGATTTCCTCCTGCGCTAATCGATGATGCGGTTGGATATCGACAAATACCGTCGGTCCGACGAAATACCCATTCTGATCCACGGTCCGTTGCACCAGCAAGCGGCCTTCCTCGAGTCCTAATGAAACATAGCGTTGTATGCTCGCTTGGGCTCGGGCATCGATCACCGGTCCCATCCTGGTGGATGGGTGCATGGGATCGCCGACCTCCAAGCTCAGCACTGCCTCACGGAGGCGGGAAACGAAGGAATCGTAGATGGTGCGATGTACGATGACTCGGGAGCAAGCCGAGCACTTCTGTCCCGCGTAACCGGCAAATGATGTGACGACGCCCGCGATCGCTTCGTCGAGATCCGCCGTCTCATCGACGATGATGGCATTCTTCCCACCCATCTCGGTAATTACTCGCTTCACCATAGGCTGTCCGGGGCGCACGCGCGATGCTTCGGCCAGAATGCTGAGCCCCACGGTCTTCGATCCGGTAAACGCAATCGTTACAGTGCGAGGATGTGCGACGAGCGCTTGTCCGACATCCGGCCCACCTGGGACGCAGGTTAAACAGCTGGCCGGTACACCTGAGGCAATTAGGATGTCGTTGAGCAGAGTCCCTAGGTAGGGCGAGCGTTCCGACGGCTTGAACAGGACTGGATTTCCGGACACGAGAGCCGCTGACACCATTCCGGTGGGGATGGCGAGCGGAAAATTCCATGGTGCGATGACGACGGTCACACCGCGCGGTTCATAGATGCGCTGGTTGAGTTCTCCCGGCCGGTTGCCCAATCGCACCGGTTGAGCCAGGCGATCCATCTCATCGGCATAGTAACGGAGAAAGTCGATCGCCTCAGCGACATCAGCGTCGGCCTCCCGCCAGGGCTTGCCGACTTCAAAAATCTCCCACGCTGCCAGCTCGTACCGGCGACGAGACATTTCCGACGCGGCCTTCCGCAGGATTTTAGATCGTGCTTCCGGAGCTTTCCCTCGCCAACAATCCCATTGTTCGAGCGTCTGGTTGATGATGTGGTCCAGGTCAGATACTGCTGCGCACTGCACCTGGGCCACGATCTCATCCGGTCGGCAGGGATTGCGCGATTCCAACCATGGGCCGGTGAGGGGGCGAGAGGAGCTATCTTTCCAGCGACGACCCAGTTGGAGCCTAACCGATGTAATGGCTGCCTGCATTGCATTGCGAACATCGTCCCGAGAAAAGTCGCTGTGCGGCTCGTTGGTAAGACTCTTCGCGACGTTCGGTGGTACGGGTTGGATCTGGGATGGCATTGTTGGAGGAGCGAGGAGCCGGGACAATGGTTGAGACTCGACGTATTCTTTTTGCAGGAACGATTCGTTCGACGTGTTTTCCAAGAGTCGACGAACGAGGTAGGCCATGCCGGGAAGCAGCTGGCCCACAGGGCTGTATAAGCGTACGCGGCGACCTAATTTGACCATGGCTTGCTGGAACGGCTCCGCCATACCAAAAATCATTTGGTACTCGCGCGCTTCTGGAGGCAGGCCGAGCGACTCGGCGTGGGCCTCGATAGCAGCTAACGTGCGAAGATTGTGGGTGCCGAATGCGGGGCGGACAAGATCGGAGTGTTCAAGCAGCATCGGAATCAATCGCTCGTAATGGATGTCGGTCTCCTCCTTGTGTTCAAAAAGTGGAGGTGGCCAGCCTGCTTGCCGATATCGCACGGTGTCTGAATCCCAGTAGGCTCCCTTGACCAGTCGGATTATGATCGGTGCATGACGTGTGCGAACCCAGGCCACCAAGTCCTGCACATCCCGTTTGGTTTCTCGGTGATAGGCTTGCAGCGCGAGTCCGGCATAAGGATATGATCGATAGGCCGGCTCTGCGAAGAGTTGTTTGAAAATATGCAGGATCAGATCTTTGGTCTCCGCCTGCTCCATATCGAAAATCAATCCGGCCGGCAGCGACTGTGCCAGATCCACCAGCGGACGGAGACGAGCGGCGACCGACTCGTAACTTCCTTCGGGATCGATCGGGTCCAGCCTGGATGAGAGAGCCGAAATCTTGAGCGAGAGCTGCACGCGCGGGACCGGTCCTAAGTGGTCTTGTTGGAGCAGGGGAGTGGAAGGCCACGTTTTAGTGGCTTGGCTGAGTTCATCCAAGGCGTTCAGACACTGGTCGCGATAGCGATCGGCCTCCTGTTCGCTGATGGTGGCCTCGCCCAAGAGATCGACAGACCAAGCTCGTCCCTCTTTCCATAACTGCGATAAGGCCGGAACCGCTTCTTCGATCGAGACACCGGCAATGAACGTTTTAGCCATCTGTTCGATCTGTTTCCTGATCGACTTACCGGCGAGACGGGCACCCATGCTCGTAGAGGCCAGTGCCTTCAATCCCCACTGAAGCCCGAACAACTCTCTGCTCTCGTGGCTAAAGTATTCTTCGGCGAGTGAGATGACTCGTTCATCGTCCTGAATGACCGGCAGGACATCGATGAAGTGGAACAACTTGGTCTTAAACGAGGCATCCTTCATCGCCAGATTGATGGCGGAATGGGCCCACCAACGGTTGTCGAAGATGGAAGGTGAGAGGCCAGCGGACAGCTGAGCAAGTTGTTCGCCGATCCGGCTGATGGACGGTTCCAATGAAGGAGATGATGTCATTGATAGTCCTGAGGGTGACGACCGCTGCTTGAATTCAGTATACCTCTCGGACAGCCGATGGTCACCGCCTATGACTTCCCCGGTCGGCACATGGTCGATAGCCCGAGCGACCCATATCATTTCGTGTATGGCATCGCTTATGATACTGGGGTCAGGCTAACTAGAGGGTGGGATCGGTGGATACTCGTCCTCTAAGACGCTGTCGGTCGAAATCAGAGTAGGAGATATCGATATGGCTGACGAGCATGGTCATGGGGCGCAGCAGTCCCAAGAAAAAGATAATCTGATCCCCGGTGTGAAACATGTTATTGCAGTGAGCAGTGGCAAGGGCGGTGTCGGCAAGTCTACCGTTGCGGCAAATCTCGCCTGCGCGCTGGCGCTAATTGGGACGAAGGTTGGGTTACTGGACGCTGATCTTTACGGCCCCAATATTCCGATGATGATGGGGAGCACGACTGGACCGGAACAGAAAGATGGAAAGATTGTTCCGGTGGAGAATTATGGAGTGAAGCTGATCTCCATGGCCTTTCTGGTGCCTGAAGAAGCCCCGCTGGTTTGGCGTGGTCCGATGGTCCACCAGTACTTGCAGGCATTTTTCCGCGATGTGCTCTGGGGAGACTTAGACTACTTACTCATTGACTTGCCGCCGGGCACCGGCGATGTGCAGCTTTCCTTGTCACAGATGGTTCCGTTGGCCGGGGCGATTACCGTGACCACGCCTCAAGAGGTTGCACTCTATGACGTTCGTAAGGGCATGGCGATGTTTCAGAAGGTGAACGTTCCGCTCCTGGGCATCATCGAAAACATGAGTTATTTTGTCTGTGGTCACTGCGGTGAGCGGACGGAGATTTTCTCCTATGGTGGGGGAGAGCGGGCAGCAGCCAAGCTCGGTGTGCCATTCCTTGGTCGGATCCCGATTGATCCGGCGATTCGAGACGGTGGGGATACTGGTCATCCTATCGTCGTCGCGAATCCGGCATCCCCTCAGGCCGAGGCGTTTCGGGATATCGCAAAGAAAATCATGGAAGAGCTGGGTGGGACCGGCAACGCCGGCCCGTCCATCGATAGTTTGCTCAAGAAAATCAAGCAACCGTTTAGCAGTAATTAACAGGCATTACTCGGAGGTAAGGAATGGCGGAGTTTGTACGAGTGGGGGCTCTCGCTGATATCAAGGCGGGGCATGGCATTGTGGCCGAAGCAAACGGTAAGACTCTGGCGGTATTTAACGTGGACGGCGCCATCCACGCGATTGATAATACCTGTTGCCATCGAGATGGTCCATTGGGGGAGGGAGAGTTAGAAGGCAACATTGTTACCTGCCCCTGGCATGGATGGCGATACGATGTGACTACTGGGGCTTGCATGAATAACCCCTCCGCAAAAGTAGAAGCCTATCAAGTGAAAATCGAAGGTGAAGATGTGAAGGTATTACTGTAGGAGTTGATTAAATAGCATTCTATTTAAATGAGTTATTGCGATTGTAGATAGAGTGCTATTCGTGAAATCGGAGCGGATGAAGGAGCTGAAACGATGGCTGTTTCCCCCAAAGATCAGACTGATATTGCGGCAGCCCTTGTGCGTCTCTACGTATTCTTAACTCAGTATCTGGATCGTTGCTTCGATGAAGCAGCTCGGAAGAACTACCCAGATGCTGAACTTAAAGAACACCTTGATGCAACGCGCCGACAGCTCATGGAGATTCTGTCGGTGAATCCTGTCGTGAAGAGGAAACTCGGCGATGAGTGTGACCGAATTCTGACGCTCGGTGCCTCTTGCCTCAAATCCGGTGGCGTCGATTCCAAGACTCGAGAGATAATTCAAGCCGAACGGGCCATACTTCAGAACAAGACTATTGCGTTGAGCGACTTGGTTGCGGTCTATCGAGCATTAGCATGAACGATGGATGGAGGAGAACTCGACCAGCATCAACTCGCCGGGTTGGACAATCGGGAGCGGGGATTTAGCCGGCCGGTCGAGTTTGAGTGTGTAGGAGAAGGGTATCGAGCTAACTTACGGTATGAAACGGTCCGTGTTACGACAGATACCCGCCCCACACAGGACGAAGCCCTCACCAGTTTGATCCACGCCCTGCATGCTCAGGGATACAGGCAGCTCAAAACTCAAATGAGTTTTCGTAACGGCGTCTACCTTGGTTCACAGGAACTCTGGGTGGAATATCCGGATCCCCCACAGGCTGAGCCGGAGCAATCTAGTTTCTTTGACAAAATAAGCAACTGGTTCCGGCCACGCTCTGTGGATGGAGAGCAGTCATGAGTTTTGTTCCGCTGGACTATCTCCGGTCTTCATCAGCCACCGGCCATCGGCCCGCTTCGTCCGCTCAACGAGGCGAGCCATCAACTACCAGCCAACCTCGCCTTCCTTCCTGGTTTAAGGTCAGTGCGAAGACTGGGCCGGATTATCTCGATATCAAGCAAACCATGGAGCAGCTCAAGCTTCACACGATCTGCGAAGAGGCTCGCTGTCCGAACCGTTGGGAATGTTGGAATGCCCGCACGGCGACTTTCCTGATCTTAGGCGATATCTGCACCAGGCGCTGCCACTACTGTTCGGTAGAGACCGGAAGACCGCTCGTGGTTGATGAGTCAGAACCGGGTCGTGTTGCAGAAGCGGTCCAAGCCCTTGGCTTGCGTCATGCTGTGATAACCTCCGTGAATCGTGACGAATTGCAGGACGGCGGGGCCTGGATGTTTGCCGAAACGATCAGGAAGACCAGACGGCTGAACCCAACCTGCACGATCGAAGTCCTGATCCCGGACTTTGAGGGAAATGAGCAAGCGCTCGTAACGGTCTGTGCGGAGAAGCCGGAAATTCTGAATCACAATATTGAAACCGTGAGGCGGCTTTTTCCATCAATCAGACCCCAAGGGAAGTATCAACGATCGATCGATCTACTTGCAAAGGCGAAGCAGCACAGGATGAAGACGAAGTCCGGCTTGATCTTGGGCATGGGAGAGGCGCTGGACGAAGCACGTGAGGTTATGCGAGATCTCCGAGCGGTGGATTGCGATATCATCACCATCGGCCAATATCTCCAGCCGACGAGAGACCATCTGCCTGTCGCCCGGTTCTATGACCCCTCCGTATTTGTTGCACTCAAAGAAGAAGGCCTCGCTATGGGCTTCACCCGTGTGGAATCTGGTCCACTTGTTCGCAGCTCCTACCACGCGGAGCAACAAGTCTCTCAGGATTGAGCATCAACCCTTTTTCCACCCGGACAAAACACAGCGCTGTGCAACGAGCGGCGTGAAGCTACGGGTATCCTGCGAGAGCTTCGTCATGAACTCCTCCGCAGGGCGCTGATCCTCAAAACATTCGTACACGTCATCGAGAAAGCCGCCACGAAGCAGCGGGTGATGGAGAAACTCATGGCCGGGGCCGGTCGCGACTTCGAGCGGATACTCAGTTGCCTCGACCCGCTCAAGATCGAGTTCCTCAAACCATCTTCGTCCATCCTGCGCTGACGGACGTTCGTTCAGATAAGCCTGAAATCGCTCTCGCTCGGTTGTGAGACCAAGCTGGATCATCGCCCGATCCACTCGCTGCCACAGTGAATCGAATGTTCCATAGGAAGGAAAAGTCAGGACGAGCTGACCTCCTGGGTTGAGTCGCTCGACGAGTCCGCGGACGGTCTCAAACCGATTGGGGCGAAAGAACATGACGGAGAGATTGCCCGTGACGCGATCGAAGGTCTGTAGATCAGGAGGCAGGAAACGCATGTCCATACATTCGAAGCGGAGCCATGGTAATTGCGAGCCTTGAATGGCTCTCGCACGAACGACCTGACCGACACTGGCATCGATTGCCAGCACTTCACCAGTCGGACCGACCTGCTCGGCGAGATAGAAGGCTGGAATGCCTTGGCCTGAGGCGATATCGAGGATTCGCAGGCCTGGGCTAGGGTCCAGGTGCTGCAGTAACGATTCAGCGAACGGCGTAGACCAATAGTCGTGCTTCGGCAAGGGCCAGCGCGCGTGCTGGTTCATAGAGCGGCGAGCGTCATGTGGGCGAGGCCAATGCGCTGGCGACGAGTGCCTGTGCTTCTTTCTGAATACGCTCCAGATGCTCCTTCCCTGTCGACTACGTTGGCCAGACCGCTCACGTAGGCCCCAATGTAGTCGTGCTGATGTGTGGTCGATATCCGTCGAGCCTGTTCAATCGGAAGACGTTTCACTTCTTGGAGGTTGGCGGCCAGAAGGGCATTGGCTCGATCTTCAATCCACTTGGTGATCTTTGTGTCCGCCGGCCCACCTTGCGGCGGATTGTATTTGATGCCTCCGTCTTCTGGTGGATTGTGCGATGGCGTGATGACAATGCCGTCGGCAAGACCGGAAGTCCGACCATGGTTATAGGTAAGGATTGCGTGCGAGATGACCGGTGTCGGCGTGTATCCCCCATTCTGGTCGATCATGATGTCAACGCCGTTGGCTGCGAGGACTTCCAGGGCTGTCACGAAGGCAGGCTCGGATAGAGCATGCGTATCCCTTCCTAGATAAAGCGGCCCTGTCGTGTACTCTGCAGCCCTGCATTCGCAAACTGCCCGAGTGATCGCCACGATATGGTTCTCATTGAAGCTTCGTTTGAAGGAAGAGCCACGATGTCCTGATGTACCGAATGACACGCGCTGTTCTCGGATGGAGGCATCCGGTTTCTCAGACCAGTAAGCGGACAAGAGCTTTCCCACATCCACGAGGATTGAGGGATGTGCTGGTTTGCCGGCGAAAGTATGAATAGCCATGGTAGACGTGTAGTCCGCCTGTCAGGCTGCTGTCAACCTCAGAGGGCCAACGTTAGGTTGGAAGAAATTCTCACTCCTGTCCGGTATCAAAAAAAGTGGTTACCTCGGAGGCTCTTTTGCGTCTTAAGTGAAGGTGGCGATGTTCGGATGCATGGTGCCTTCAAACTACCAAACCGGAGGAGAGAAACCCCATATACAACGCAGAGTTCATGGATTTCGAGTGATTGATCCGGTAAGATGCCGGTCAGGACTTGTCTGTAATCTGTAAGGGGGTGGTGTGTCCCGTCTCCGGCTTGCCCTCGTGATCGTACTCGCCTTCACGGTGTTGGCCGTCGTGTTCCTCTCATTTTCGAGAGAGCTGACCGGCCAAGACTATCTCAAAGATTTTGTTCTGGAACAGCTTGAAGAGAGTTTGGGCAGAAAGATCGACGTGCATCGCGCCAAGTTTGTGATCTTTCCACGTATCCGCGTGGAACTCACCGATGTCAAAATTCACGATCCTGAATCAGAACAGGTGTTCCTTACGGCTAAGCGGGTCGATCTGGTCTTACGTCTCCTGCCGCTCCTCAAAAAACAAGTTGTCGGCAAGCGATTGTTGATCGAGGAACCAACACTGACGCTTCGGCGGAACGAACGCGGTCGTTGGAATGTCCTTGACGGGTTGACCAGCAAGGCAGATTCCGACCAGCAAACGATGGACATGATGGCGCGGACGCTTATGGTCAGAGAGGCGACGCTCGTCAATGGAGCAATCACGGTCATTGATGCCGCCAGACCCGATGGTATCAGGTCCCTCAAGTTGGAGCGCGTCGAGTTTAGGCTGCTGGTCCGGCCTGATCATGGCCTCGCTGACTTGCATTTGTCGGTGGCTCATCAAGGAGAATCAGGCTTATCCGCTGTATCGCTGGATGGTGTCGTCAAACGAGCAGAACCATCGGTGTCGTTGTCGGGTGAAGAGACAGCCGAATCGGCCACAGGACTTCAGTTTGAAGGACAGATCGACGCTGCTGATCTCAAGATACGGGACGCGGCCGATTTCCTCGGTCCCAGGCCGGTTTCTGAGCATCTTCAAGGGGCGTTGAACCTCAAGAGTACCGTTCGCGTGATGCCGGGTGTTGCCGGATATGACATGGTTCTGTCAGACATGACCGCGCATATGAATAACATCACACTGAAAGGAAAGGCCAATCTGGCCGGCCTTCTGACTCCTCAACCGACGTTTGCCGTCACGTTCAGCAGTTCTCTGGTTGCCCTCCCTCACCTCCTGAAAACCATTGCCCCTGACTGGATCCATTCGCAGCTTCCAGCCCTGCTGGTGGATCGGCAGATCGACGGCAAGGTGCAAGTGGTGAATGCGACGCTCACCGGGAGTGCGACGACCGGTCCCCAAATTGCGACGATCGGGGAGTTTCATATCAGCGAAGGTCGGGGCTTGATGGGCAGTGATCGTATAGTTGCGAAGGACATCGCTGCGGTGGTGGTGGTTGAGACCGGCCGTGTACGCATCACCAAGGTAACCGGAATGTATGGGGCAATGCAGGTCACGGGTGGAAAAGGGGAGGTATCGTTTATCGAGGCAGGTCCATGGTTGGAACTGGAGATCACGGGCGAGATGGCGGCAACGCATCTCGTTGAGTTTCTGGCGAGGACCGTGAAAGCGGAGCGAGTCACGCAGTTGCTGGCCGGTATCCGCGACGCTGAGGGCACGGCGCAGACGACGTTTCGCCTTGTGGGTCCGTTGAACCAGTCCGGCAGGATCATGTTTGCCGGCGGGGAGATTACGGCTCGCCAAGTCAGTCTGACCCATGTGAATTTACCGGAGCGCTTGACCGGGATGCAGGGAAGATTTGTTTTGGCCGATGGGTCCACACAGTTTGATCAAGTTGCCGGACATCTTGGGAGAACCGTTGTGCAGGTTCAAGGTACCATCACCGGAGGATCCCAAAGTCAGTATCAGGATTTTGTCATTCGTGGGCGCGGCGATGCGGCGCAGATGGTTCGGCTGTTTCGTTCCTCGGCGATCGAACAGAGTGCGTTCGAGGGTACGCTCAGCTCGACGATTGTGTTCTCTGGTTCGACGGCGAGACCTCATATCCGAGGGTCCGTTGTGTTGGATGACGCAATGGTAGCGCTTGGGGCGATTGCAAAGCCTGTCGGTTCTCACGCCACTGTGGAGTTTGAGGGTGTGATGCCCCAGTCTACAAGCGTAAAGCTGCAACGAGTGGAGCTGGTCCTGCCATCTTTGAACATTCCAGCCAAGGGAACCATGCAGTTCGGTAATGGCTTTATGATCGATATGGCAGTGGCGACCGGTATGTTGTCGGTATCCAGTCTTCCGGAATGGATATCTATAGGTGGGCTTGAAGCGGGCAATATCGAAGTCTCGCTGGATGTCAAAGGGAAAGAGCCGGATTGGAAGACCTGGCGGATGACCGGATGGATGGGACTGACGAACGGGCTGATGCAGGCGAAAGGGATTGATGGGCACATACAGGATCTCTATGCCAGAGTGAAGTTTGCCCGCAACGAGGTCGAACTCAAGCGGCTGTCCTTTATGGTTCAAGGGAGTGACATTGCTATAGAGGCCACAGTTCGAAACTGGATGGCGAAGCCGATCGTCACGGGCAAGATCGAGTCAAACCAATTGGATTTGAGCCTGGTGATTCCGAAGGGTGAACGGACACCAATCCGAGAGTTCCTCGAAACGTTGGCGGCGACCAGCCAAGTCACCATGTCAGCAGCGGTTGCGCGCGGGCGCTACAAACATCTGAAATTCGGCTCGCTGGCCGCTCGAATCAATATTCAGGACGGGGTGCTTGATCTCGATCGGCTTTCCGGCGAGTCAACTCATGGGCAAGTGGCCGGAAGGCTGGTGGTGCGACTTCCCCCAAAGGCCCCCGCTGATTTTGATCTCTCATTCCGAGCGACGGGGGTGGAGGTCGACGATCTGTCGAGATTGTCCAATGCCAAAATTGCTCCCGCGTCGGGAGAAATTCGCCTCAGCGGTTCTCTTCGCGGCCATGGGCGAAATCCACACGGCGTCTATCCTTCTTTGAATGGGAAGGTTGAGGTCCTGTCAGAAAACGGGCATATTCTGAAAGCAAATGAACGGGCAGTGTGGAAAATCATCAGTATGCTGAACCTCCCGGCCGTGCTGCTGGGAAAAGTCGATCTCGAAAAAGAAGGGCTACCGTACAACAGAATATCTGCGACAATTGTGATTCAGAACGGCTTGTTCCAGACCGAAAACTTGATCATCGATAGTCCGATTCTCAAGATCACCGCGGCGGGGAATTATGATTTACCGACGGACCAGGTGGATTTGGTTTTCGCGGTGAGTCCGTTCGGGTCTTATTCCCAGTTTCTCAAGACCATTCCGCTCTTCGGGCGAATCGTTGCAGGGGACCGCAAGGGGTGGGCAACAGCGATGTTTGCGGCGAAGGGTTCGATCGAAGACCCAGAGGTGACCTATCTGCCGGCGAAGTCCTTTGCATCCGGCCTATCAGGGTTGGCCCAACTCGCGGTCGATGTTTTAACGAACACCCTGACGCTGCCGATAGACTTGGTTACCCAGGATGAAGAATCTGGTGTAAGACCAAAAGATATAACTCACTCCACGGCTCCTGCAGTGCCCTGACGAGCCATGTTTCTTGACCGCCCCCCACATAGCCATGTTAGCATCTGCTCAGGATGTTGAAAATGCTCCCCAGCTGCGTTCTCGGTCATTCGAAGGCCTCGACGTACCAACCGAGTATGCTTCGTTGTTCAAATTCTCTGCGGCCTTGCTGAATGACCATTTTGAATATCCTGAAAACTCTACTCCGATCGTCTCAGATAGCTCATTCGGTGCAGGGGCCTTGTTAGTTCATCCATGAAACGCAGCGCGATGTCACAACCAGAGGCGGCCACACTGTTCATCGCCGCCAGCGAGCATGACTCGAATCTGTACTATGCCACACGTTTCATGGCGCCAGACCCGTTCATCTATCTCGAAATCAAAGGTGAGCGGGTGATGGTCATGAGCGATCTGGAAATGGATCGTGCCAGGACCCAAGCCTCCGTGGATCGGGTGCTGTCCTATTCTGAAATCGAACAGAAGGCAAAGAAACAGGGAATGAAAGACCCGACGGCAGTCGATATCGTCCATGTGGTCTTGAAAGAGTTCAAGATCCGCCGTCTTTCGGTGCCGGCCAATTTCCCGGTCATCCATGCCGCTCGATTACAAGAGCGTGGATACAGTCTCAAACCAAAGCGGGACCCCTTCTATGAGCAGCGCGTGGTGAAGACGGCGGAAGAAGTGCGTCATATCGAAGACGCGCAGCGGGCGACGGAAGAAGCCGTGGCCGCAGCCCACGCGATGCTACGCGGGGCCGAGATCAAGGATGAGCAACTCTGGCTCGACGGCGCGCTGGTTACCTCGGAACGGGTCAAAAAGCTCATCAACGTGAAGTTGATGGAGCGGGACTGCATCGCCCAGCATACGATCGTGGCAGGGGGAGAGCAAGCCTGTGATCCGCACAATGAAGGAAGCGGACCGTTGCCGGTTCATCGTAGTATTATCTTCGATGTGTTCCCTCGATCTGCAACGAGCCGCTATTTTGCCGACATGTCCCGTACGGTGATACGCGGGACGGCGAGCTCGGAACTAAAACGGTTGTATTGCGTCGTGAAGGATGCTCAGGAAGATGCCATCGACAAGATCAAAGACGGCGCTGATGGCATGAAGATTCATCAAGGTATCTGCACGCGTTTTGAAAAGGCCGGATACAAGACCGGCCTGGTGAACGGGCGTATGCAGGGATATTTTCACGGAACCGGACATGGTGTAGGGCTGGATATTCACGAAGCACCACGTATCAGTCGAACCGGGTCACCCCTCCAAGAGGGCCATGTCGTTACGGTCGAGCCAGGGCTGTATTATCCAGGACTGGGAGCAGTCCGAATCGAGGACATGGTGCTAGTCACGAGGGACGGCTGCCGCAACCTCACCAATTTTCCCAAAGTCCTCGAGCTCGGATAGACGGCAGTCCCAACCAGGCCCCTCATCTCTGCGTTTTCCCATCGGGTGAGCACTCCGGTATCGTATAACGGGTCAACCGCTGATTTGCAGCGCACCAACAGATACGATCCGGTTTCCATTGGACCGGACGAAAGAAGCGGTGCGTGACACCTTTGCTTCGACGATGCACGGGTCAGGGTGCACGATGTCGCTGGTCCAGGTGATGAAGACCATCAGTGGGGAGCAGGTGCGCAATCAAATGAAGGAGCAGGGTATCATCGCCAAGGCCGTCTCCATGCCCGGCCTGGCCGAAGAGGCGGGATTTGCCTGCAAGAACATTTCAGATGTGATCGAAGTGGTTGGTCGCGCGGGAATCACCAAAACAGTGGCGGAACTCAAACCTATCGACAATATAAAGGGCTAAGGGCTAGAGAGTGTCGTCACGAGATGAGAATAGATGTAGACTCATGCTGAACCGAGGGGGGTGAGCGTGAACGCATCGCATAGAAGACGCGACATATCCGACAGGACGTGGAAATTGCTGGAGGCGCATGTACCTGGGCGCGAAGGCGTCTGAGGCGGGATTGCCAAAGATAATAGATTGTTTATCCAATGCCATGTTCTTGATTTTGCGAACAGGAGCCCCTGGCGTGATTTGCCGCCGGACCTGAGCGACTGGAAGAATGTCCAGCGTCGGTTCTGCCGCTGGCGGGACAAGGGCGTCTGGGATGGATTGCGGAACGTCCTCGTTGATGAGCCGGACTATGAATGGCTGATGATTGACGCCAGCCATTGCAACGTGCATCCGCATGCGGCGGGCGCCAAAGGCGGCAACCGGGACATGAGCCGGACAAAAGGGGGCTCAACACCGAGAGACATCTGGCCGTGGAGACGCATGGTCTGGCGCTCAGAGTCGTTATTACGCAAGATACTGCGGCGGATTGTGCACAGGCTGGTCGCCTGATCGAAGGCCTCACGGCAGACCAACTGATCGCTGATAAAGGCTATGACAGCACGGCGATCGTCGAGCAGGCTGGCAGTCAGGGCATGAACGTGGTGATCCCGCCCAGACAAAACAGAACCGCGCCACGGTCCTATGACGAAGACCTGTACAAGCTGGGCCACCTGATCGAAAACGCCTTCCTGCGTCTCAAACAGTGGCGCGGCATCGCCACGTGATATGCCAAGAACTCAGCGTCCTTCCTCGCCGCTGTCCCAATCCGGGGCATCGCTCTCTGGACTGATATCTCGTGACGACACTATCTAGTGCTGCGTCCCGGAAATAACATGGCTAAGCTGTTCCTGTTTGCTCAAGATCGACTCTGCCATGGCCGTCCAGACAAAGGGACGACAATGGGCGTTATAATGCCGTACAGAACTGTCAATGTGCCGAATCAGCTCGCGCACGGTTCGGAAAGAGCCTCGACGGATGGTTTACTGAGTAATGAGGCCGAACCAGCGCTCGATTTGGTTGAACCATGAGGCATACGTCGGCGTAAAGTGCAGATGATAGCGGGGGCGGGCGGTAAGCCAGGCTCGGACCTGCGGATGTTTATGCGTAGCATAGTTGTCCACAATCAGATGTACATCCAAGGCAGCCGGCACGCTCCGATCTACAGGACGAAGTGAGGCCAGAAATTCCTGATCGCGATGCCGCGGCTGACACCGCGTCAGGACTTTGCCATTCGCAATATTGAGGGCCGCAAAGAGGGGGCGGTCCCATGCCGACGATAATCATGCGTGACGCCTTCAACATACCCGAGGCCCATCGGCAGTACCGGCTGGGTGTGCTCCAGCGCCTGAATGGGGCTCGTCTCATCCACACGCAGCACCAAGGCGTTCTCCGGCGGATTCAAATACAGCCCAAGACATCTCTCAGCTTCTCCATGAAGAAGGGATCGGTGGACAACGTAGAGGAGCGCTGCCGGCGTGGCTGGATGCCGAACAGGTTCAGATAGCGCTGCACGGTGCTTTGGGGAATGCCCGTCTCCTTGGCGACGAGCCGCACACTCCAGCGCGTGGCATGCCGCGGCTGGCCTGGCCGTGAGTGAGGTGCCGATCCCGCCATAGGCCGATGGTCGGCATGCCGAGACTCAATCGCCGCGTGATGGCGGTATTTGAGTTGCCCGCGGCCGAGGCCAAGAGGATCTGGGCGCCTCGAACTACGCCTTGCGGGAGCGAACGAGCATGGCCTAGTTCTTCCAGTTGCACGCGTGCCGCAGGTGTCAACACAATCTCAACTCGTTTTGGTCGTCCGGTTGGCATCGGGACACATCCTTGAAGAGAAGCATACCCCACAGAGAAGTTAGACTTATGCAAGTTATTAATGGGACGCCATACTAGCAACGAAGGGTCTGCGATTTGGCCATGGAACACAGGAAGGATGCTCGGTTCGCTGTTCAATTTTGGAGCTCATTCAGCTCCGCCAATGTGGTCTTCGGTGAAGGGATTCTGAACGACCTGTCGATTCGAGGCTGCTGCGTTTTCAGCCTCATCGAGGTCAAGCCGGCACGGCTCTTCAATTACAGGGTCACACTTCAGATCACGAACCACCTATCCAGGTTTCCCAGGCGGTAGTTCGGTGGTTTAGGTCCGGCAGTTTTGGATGTGAGTTTGTGATTCTCAGCCCGGAAGATTGGGCTAGGCTCCACCATGTAGTCAAAGACTTGGAGATGTAGCCGTTTCAACGTGAGAGACAAGACCGCGAAGTAGCATGATAAGACGAACTCTATGCGGCTTTGGCCGTTCGACGTTGCGCCGCTTGGCCCAGGATATCGAGTGCGGCGATACGGTAGGCTTCGGTGTAGGTCGGGAAGTTGAAGACGTTGTCGATAAAGGATTCGATCGTTGCGCCGCTCTGAATGGCTAATTGCCCCAGGTGTACGAGTTCCGTGGCGGAATCCCCGACAACCTGTACCCCGAGTAGCTGCTCACCTGCTGGATCAGCCACCATCTTGAGGAGGCCATAGCCAGCTCCCGATATCTGAGCGCGGGCGATTTCCTCAAACTTCGCCCGTCCGATCAACGGGTCTCGATAGCGTTCTCGCGCGCCCATCTCATCGAGGCCGATACTGGCCATTTCGGGGATCGTATAGATGCCTAATGGGATGGTCGAGGCTGCATCACCGATCGGGAGGTTCAGGGCGTGGCGGACGGCGCGTCGGCCCTGCTCCATGGCTTTGGATGCCAATGCCGGCGCACCGACCATATCGCCAACGGCATAGATGTGGGGGACGTTCGTCTGACAGTATTGATTCACAGGGATCACGCCTTTATCCGAAACTATGATCCCCGCCGCGGAGAGATTCAGGTCTTCGATGTTGGCCTGCCGTCCCAAGGCAACCAGCATTTTCTCGCTATTGATTATCGTTCCATCGCTCAGCTTCGTGGCGACGTGCGCAACCTCGTTCCATTGCACCTGCTCGATATGTTGTCCGCCGAGATAATGGCCGCCCTGCTGCTCAAAGCCTTTGACGAACTGTTCGACCAATTCCCGATCCATAAACTGAAGCGGATAGGGAGCGCGATCGATCAGGGTGACTTCTACTCCCAGCAACGCAAAGATGGAGGCGTACTCGCAGCCGATGACACCACCGCCAACCACTGCCAGCGACTGTGGTAAGTAAATCATGGAAAGAAGTGAATCGCTATCTAGGATATGCTCATGGTCGACGGGGATCTCCTTCGGGTTACGGGGGCGGGACCCTGTCGCCACAACGATCGTGCCAGCCGTGAATTGTTGGTGGGCTCCATCAACGCTTTGCATCTCGACGATGTGCTCGCTCGCGAAGCGCGCGCGACCATGAAGCAGCGAAATGCCATTACGTCGCAACTGTCTGCTCATAAAGGAATCATGCGCCTGGACCACGTCTTCAAGACGGTTCAAGAGGGTCGCAATTTGAGTATCCGGCTTGAGGCTGAATTGGAACGCTTCTCCTGCCCGTTTGAGCCGATCCAGATGGAGCGCGCTTTCTCGCAACGTTTTGCTGGGGATCGTGCCGCGATAGACACAGCTGCCTCCGATACCGCGCTCTCGCTCAATCAGCGCAACGCGCTTACCGGCCTTCGCGCCCTGGACCGCCGCTTTTTGGCCGGCTGGACCGGCGCCGATCACAACGATATCGAACGCAACAGGTGTGCTCATAGATTTAACGCGTTCACCATGGCCAGCACGTGATCCTTCCTGTTCAGCAGCTGGTCGATGTCGTTGGGATAGAGGTTGAGTTCCCCGAAGGCTGGATGCGCACGAAGCGTCTCTTCCGGCATATCATCGGGTTCGAGGAGGTGACTCGCCAATCTATCGGCGGCACAGGTAAGCAGGCACTCTTGACGGAACGAATCGGCATGGTCGTAATCTTCGAAATATTGGATGGCTGCTGCTACCTGCTTAGGCAAACTCCATTGTTCTGCGATGAGGGCACCTACGCGGGAATGGTAACCATCGACCCACCCATGCAAGACCGACTTCTCAACTGTAACTCGCTGCCCATGTGCAAGGGTCGTCACCGTTTGCAATACGACGGGTTTTCCGATTGCGTGCAGCAGACCACACAGGTATGCGCTTTCGACATTCACACGTCTCATGCGGGCGACTTCCTTCGCGAAGGCTCCACTCGCCAGGGAGTGTCGCCACAGTCGTTTCACATCGTCCTCATGTCCAGGCACTTTGAACGCGCCGGACTTCAAGGAAGCGGTAAAGGCAATCTCGGACAAGAGGGTAATACCCAGCATGGCCACCGCGTGCTGGAGAGAGACCACTGGGCTGCGAGGCATGTAGGCCGGTGAATTGGCGATCCGCATGACATGCGCGGCAAGCGCTTGATCCCGGTGAATCAAAGATGAGAGCTTTGCCGCATCGGAGGCTGGATCTGCTGCCAGCGCCAACACCTGGCTGGCTGCTTGTGGAAGCAGGGGCAGCTCAACCTCTCCCGCCTCAATCTTCTGAGTCAAGGCTTGTTCCAGCCGTTCAACGGGGGTGGCTACTGATCCTGTTTCAGAAGGCATTATGGATGTGCTCCCCGAATGTGAGTCTGTGGGTCACGACCTCCCTTTTCGGCTGCTTTCCCGAAAAAGTTTAGCGATCGTGACTTTGAAATCGTCACAGACTATACTTTGGCCTGCTTTGAGGTGGGAATCATGAATCGAGGTTGGTTCGCGGCAGGTGGCGTTCACTGGCGTTGGCGGGCCTGATCTCATGGTCAGGTAGGGCGGCTGAATCCACAGCTGGTGACGAAGAAGTTGCGAAGGAGAGCCAGGAAGCGATCGAGGCCACCAAGGAATAGACCGCTCACCAAAGGGAGGCTTTCCAACGGAAGGCACAAGAGAAATTGCTGGCTGGTCAGCGGCAAATTATTGGGCCGCGTGACAAGATTGCAAAAGTCTCTGAGTCCACACGAGCCGAGCTTCAGAAGTCACTCAACGAGTTGGAGAAGAAGAAGATGGTGCCAGGGAAGAGTTTGGATGAGTTGAAGCGAGTCACTGACGCTAAGGCACGAAGTTCGGGAATGGATGAACAAGGCTCTGAATGAACTCAAACATTCATAGCAGAAATTGTTGTCACATGTTCCGTGACCGTCGGTTCCTACGTATCGATGCAGGGAGTATCGTATGATGAAGGTCGTGACACTTGCTGACTTCCAGCAGTTCAACAGTGAGAAGATGAAGAAGAACAACCTGTTCCAGACGGAGCGTTTCTTCTGTGACATCTATTGTTTTGAGCCGGGCCAGGAACAAAAGGGCCATGTCCATGGCAACCAGGATAAGATCTATGTCGTTCTTGAGGGACAAGGAACATTCCAGGTCGGTACCGACCATCGAATGCTTGAGGCAGGGCAAGGGACTCTGGCCCCAGCCGGAGAAGAACATGGTGTGAAGAATCATACGAACCACCGACTAATAGTATTGGTGTTCGTCGCACCCAATCCAGCCTAGAGTTTCACTAGACGAGCAGTGCCAAATGAGCAAGGGGGAGAGAGCGTTATGCTCTCTCCCCCTTGTTGTGGTGTACTGACCCTAATTGAATAGAGGCTGGTCAGTCGTTACTAGGCTCAGCCATTTTCTAAACCTTCCTTAGGGTTTGTAACAGGAGCGGTCGGCTGGCTTGCCTCCGTGCGAGAACTGGTTTTCATACGCCATCACTTGCCAGATCTGCTCCTCGGACAGGAGGCCTTTATTGGCCTTCATCTTTGTCTTGGGGACACCTTCCGCAACGCGCCAAAACCAGTACGCGTCTGAGAAGCGGCAGACGATTTTCGGATCGCGAAGATCCCTCGCACCCTTTTTCACTGGTGCGCCATCTTTCCCGTGGCAACTGCTGCAGTTGACTTCGGTCTTGAACTCGCCCCTATAAATTTTCCCGCCTTCCTCAATGGCTTTCGCATCGGTCCAACCACCAGCCGGCATTTTCTTGTCGGCATAGTCGGGTGGAACCGGAGCCAATGGAGGGAGATCTTCGGCGGAGGCCATGCCTCCTGAAAGCATAAGGGCACATCCCACCATCAGCGCTGAGAGGCTCACATTCCGTCTCGTCATTCGTACCTCCTATTGAATGTTAATGGATGAGTTACCCGTCTTGTTTGCGTGACTCGGTCGCAGTGTGTGGCGCACCATCGATTGGCATGCACTATACCATATTTGATTGGCGCTCCGAAAAGATGAAAACATGAGATGCATCATACAGCATGTGACCTGATTTCGTGGCCTCAACGCATGGCCACAAGGGATGTCTCGCAAGGTCATCACTGTTTTCACTCGTCAGACAATCGGCGATTTCTGATCCGAACGGCGTTCGTTCGGCCACGTTCATGATTCAAAATTTATTGTTCACGCACGATTTGTTTGGCTGTATCAACAATGGACCGCACTCCAATCCCATAGTGGTCGACGAGTTCTTCGGGCTTCCCACTGTGCGGGATTTCACGAACGGCGCGTTTATAGACCTTAATGCCCTCCGTTGCAACAGCGCTGAGAACGGCATCGCCGAGACCTCCGTGAGCGTAGTGATCTTCAACCGTGAGAATGCGACGCTGCGTCGCCCGACCACTCTCCAGCAAGGTATTTCGATCGATGGGGGCGATGCTGTAGAGATCGATCACGCGAACGGACATGCCTGACGACTTCAGCTGGTCATACGCTTTCAAAGCTTCGAACAGCGTCACTCCCGCAGCCACGATTGTGAGCACATCTGATGTGCTCTGCCGGACAACTTTGCTTCCGCCAATGTGGAAACGCTCTTCCGGTCCATAGATCACCGGGCTCTTCGGCCGCCCAGCCCGCACATAGACCATCCCTTTATGGTTTGCGGCAGCTTCGATGAGTCGATAGGTTGAATTGCCGTCGGACGGATAGAGGACCGTCATGTTCGGTTGTGCCGCCATCATCGCGATATCTTCCAAGCCCATTTGAGACGGCCCATCTTCGCCGATGCTCACGCCGACATGGGTGCCGACGAGTTTAATGTTCGAACCACTGATCGCAGCCATTCGGATGAAGTCGTACGCGCGACTTAAGAAACAGGCAAAGGTCGCTGCAAAGGGGATTTTGCCGCAGGCTGCCAGACCTGCAGCGGCCCCCACCATGTTTTGTTCGGCGATGAAACTCTCAAAGAACCGATTGGCGAACTTCTTGCCGAATTTGTCGGTGTACGTGGAATTTTTTACGTCGGCGTCTAGCGCGACGATCGAGGGGTTCACCGACCCCAAGGCTTCCAACGCCACTCCGAAGGCTTCACGCGTCGCGACGGAATCACCGATTTTATAAGGCGCCGCCGGCATCGGGCCGCTGGCTGCGGGAGCGATGCTGGGAGCTGATGGTCTTGGGATCTGAATCACCGCACCGTTTGGGCTCAATTGCTTCGTGAGTTCGTCGAGGGCCTTCTGGGTCTCCTCGCCTTTTTTAAGTGGTTTGCCGTGCCAGTCTGCCTTGTTCTCGAGGAACGAAATGCCTTTGCCTTTATACGTTCTGGCCAGCAAGACGGTCGGACGTCCTTTTGTGAGGGCAGCCTCATTGAATGCCCTGAGGATGGCGGTGAGATCATGACCGTCGACGACGATTGCATGCCAACCGAATCCGGCCCACCGGGAGCGGTAAGCATCCATGTCGTGCTGCAGCATGGTGGGGTCGCTCTGACCCAGTCGATTCACATCAACGATGGCGCACAAATTATCCAAACCATATTGGCGCCCGATCTCAGCAGCTTCCCAGACCGATCCTTCGACCGATTCTCCATCCCCCATCAATACGTAGGTTCGGTAATCGAGTTTGTCGACGAACTTCGCATTCAACGCGATGCCGATCCCTACCGGAAGTCCTTGACCTAGTGATCCGGTGGCCATATCGACAAACGGCAAGCGGGGTGTCGGGTGTCCTTCGAGATCAGAGGTTAGAGTACGTAATTTCAAGAGATCGCTGGTTGGGAACAGGCCAGCTTCCGCCCATGCTGCATATAAGAGTGGAGCAGCATGTCCTTTTGACAAGATGAAACGGTCGCTGTTGGGCGCTTTTGGATTATGGGGATCGTAATGCATGACGGAAAAAAACAATGCGGCGACGATGTCGGCGGCAGAGGCGCAGCTCGACGGATGGCCGCTCCCGGCCTCGCTGGTGGCCCGTACACTGTTGATGCGTAGTTGGGTTGCCTTATTGTGCAAGCTGCTGAGTAGTTCAGGCGAAGTAGCTGAGCCAGCCATGGGAGATCCTTTCGGGATAGAGATCAGAGAATGAGCATTATTTGATTGTATACTCTCGGCAGTGGTCTGACAGAGCTTGAGGCTAACAAATCGGCTGGGTAGAGGTCAATGAAGAGATGAGCTCCCCTGGAGAGAACCAGGGGAGCTGGAGGAGCAGTGATGGCTTGGCGAACGATTTGCTCAGCTTTGAGCAGCGGATGTGACCACGATTATCTCATTTGAACAAGGGGTTTCTGATTCACTTTCTGATTCACCGAAAGCGCTGATTGCGAAGAAATAGGCTGTATTCGGTTCGAGTCCGGTAATAGTGGCAGGGGGGGCGCCGACCCGTTGGCTTTCCTCGTAGGAACATGAACCATATTCTCCGGATGATTGCTTCCCGTAGTGGATAAAGTAACCTTGCACATTGGGATCAGAGGAGGCATCCCACTTCAACTGTGCAGTAGCCCCAGTTGGTGGAGGAGGTTCAAGGTCTGCCTCCGCAAACTCATTTGGGAGAGACTCTTCTTCTGGTGATATCGGAGACATCTCCGAATTTTCCTGTTCATTTGCTACGGTCTCGGTAGGATTGGGGTCTGATTGCGTGTCCTTACTTTGATGGGTATCTGTTGGTGGGGCGAGGGAGGAAAGGCTCGGTCCGCTTTGTCCGTCGTCACTACACCCTGCAAGTGGGAGGACGATGGTGCTCAAGACTATAAGGTGGACCAGCACGATCGTGAAAGTCCGGGGTACTAGAATAGTCGGAAGTGCATATCTCAGCATAGAAATACTCCTCACAGATAAATGGCCATGAAACCTTGCTGACCCAAGTCCACTAATGCAAAATCGATCAGTAGCCAAGCAAATGTGGTGCCCGCGCATGAGTTTTATAAATATATTATTAGTCAACAAGTTATATTTTTTTTCGAACGATGAAGATACTAGGGGTGAAGGGTTCAACCTTCAAGTACCGCAACAGCCATCGCGAGGAGTGTTTAAGCTGCGCGGTGAGTTTTTCCAGCCAACGACTGCTGTGATGAAAGATTAACGGGGGGTATTAAGAAGGGACATGCCCTGGAGCTCCGCGATCTCTAAAAAATCGAAACAGCAGATAGCCGTTTATGAGAACCACGATCGACAAGATGCTGTAGGTTGTTATGGGCGTGGCAAGATTGAGTTCTACCAGCACTCGAGACAGACCGAAGCCCACTATTAGGCCGTCGAATGCCATGCAAATGCGCCGGAATGTCTCAGGATCCATCAATCGGATGAGGTAGGTTCCGAGTGGAATACCAACAATGACGCTGGGAACAATATAGGGGATAATTTCCATGCTGCCGGCGCTGTAGAAACCGATGAACCCGTAAGCGATCGCTGTGAGTGAAGACTCCGCCAGGCGAATGATCCCCAATGCAGCACGGAAGTCTTGTTTCGGATAGCCTTGATTGTTAAAGAGGAGAGCCAAGGGGGGGCCGGAAATCGTCGTGACGGAGTAGAGCGTGCCAAGCCCAATTCCAAACGGTACACCTATGGCTTGTTCAGCGCGAATGGGTTTCCGAATGCCCGCAGCCTGGAGAAGAATCAAGGGTAACAGAAAGAAATAGGTGACGAATTTGATCCATGCTGGTTGCACCAAAAAGAGAAGATAGCTGCCGATGCCGACTCCGACCGCCAGACCGCCAAGAATAGGTGCAACGCGCCAGAAGACGTTGGGGATGCTCTTCCGGTTAATGAAGAGAACATAACTGTTGATGACCAGTTCGATGAGTACGAGGGCAGGGTTCAAGATGCGATTGGTGTAGAACAGCAAGGCCACAGGTACGGTAATTGAAGAAAAGCCGTACCCTAAAGCCCCGTTCACCGTGGCGGCGACAAACGTAATGAGGACAAGAACGACTGAGTCCATGAGTGCTTAGCCTTTGGGAGAGCCTGCTGCAAAGTCTGCAAGCGAATAATGATCGAGGATTCCAGCAATCGCATCACGGACCGTGCCCATGACTTGTTGCACAGGACACCGCGTCTTATTCGCGTAGGGACAGTCGCTGCATTTCTGGTACGCCGTCTTGCTGACGCAGCCGATCGGCGCCAGCGGACCATCGAGTATTCGTATGACTTGACCGAGTGTGATCTCGTTCGGCTGTTTGATAAGGACATATCCTCCGTTCACTCCGCGTCGGCTGGAGACGAGCCCAGCTCGTTTGAGTGTGAGAAGAATCTGCTCCAAGAATTCAAGGGGGATGTGCTGGCGAGCGGCAATGTCGTGACGCTGGAGCGTCGTTTTTCCATGAACCAGCGTGAGCTCCAGCAACGCTCGGAGGCCATATTCACTTTTCTTCGAGAGTTTCATAAAGTAAAGTGAGTTTATCAACAAAAGTTAGGATAAACTGTGATGGTTCGTCAAGGGCAAAGTTTCTAGGCGAGCACTAGTCGGCAGCTGACTGTTGCTATCCCCTCACTACATGTATCCACCTCTCTAGCTTTTATTCCCTTAGTGGATTCATTAAGATAGGCACTTAGTATTGTCCTACTTCACGAGGCCCTTTTTGAAATCCAAGATCGTCTTTTCTTGCCAAGCCTGTGGGCATCAGGCGCCACGGTGGCTCGGCCGCTGTCCTGACTGCGGCGGTTGGAATACGATGAAAGAGGAGCGCCAAGCTGCTACCGGGAAGGGTCGACCTGTTGCGATAAAGACGGCTCAGGCCAAGGCCACGCCCATCGGGGAAATTGAAGTAATCGGAGAGGATCGTCGGCTCACCCGTATTGGTGAATTCGATCGCGTCTTGGGCGGTGGGGTGATTCCCGGCGCGGTCATCCTAATCGGCGGCGATCCTGGAATTGGGAAGACGACGCTGCTCTTGCAGGCCTTGCCACGGTTGGCGACAAAGGAGGCACCGGTTCTCTACGTCTCCGGGGAAGAGTCTCCTCGGCAGATCAAGATGCGTGGGCAGCGGCTAGGCATCGAGCATCCGCATCTGTTAATTTTGGCCGAAACTTCCCTTGAGCAGATTCTGAAAGCAGTCCAGGAAATTGGGCCGGCTGCCGTCGTAGTCGATTCGATTCAGACAGTGTATACGGAACAAATTACCTCCGCTCCTGGTAGCATCAGTCAAGTTCAGGAAGTGGCCGGGCAGCTGATGTGGTTTGCGAAGCGAGCCGGTGTCCCGGTCTTTATCATCGGGCATGTGACCAAAGAAGGGGCAATTGCCGGCCCACGGCTGCTGGAACATATCGTCGATACGGTCTTATACTTTGAAGGAGATAAAGGACATAGCTACCGGATTCTCCGCGCCGTGAAGAATCGTTTTGGATCGACGAACGAAATTGGGGTATTCGAAATGAAGGATGCAGGGCTCGAAGAGGTGAGCAATCCTTCAGAGTTGTTTCTGGCGGAACGTCCTGAACGGACTACCGGATCTGTGGTTGTGTCGAGTCTCGAAGGTACCAGGCCGATACTCGTTGAACTGCAAGCGTTGGTGTCCTCAACCACCTACGCCATGCCCAAACGAATGGCGAACGGAGTGGAGGTCAATCGAGTCTCGCTGTTGCTTGCAGTGATGGAGAAACGGCTAGGGATGCATCTATCCGGACAGGATGTGTATGTAAATGTCGTTGGAGGCATGCATATCGACGAACCAGCGATTGACTTGGGAATCGTCGCAGCTGTCACGTCGAGTTTACGAGAGGTGCCTGTCGAGCCGGGGACGTTACTGATGGGGGAAGTAGGCTTGGGAGGAGAGGTGCGTGCCATTAGTCAGGCTGAATTGCGCATTCGCGAGTCTGCCAAGATGGGGTTCAAGCGATGCATTTTGCCTGAACGAAATCTGACGAAGCTTGATCCCATCGACGGTATGGAGCTGATCGGAATTCAGGAAGTGCGAGAGGCATTGGATGTGGTGTTGGCGTGAGGAGAGGCATGGCGAAGCGGAAGGGGCTCTGTGCTTGCCCAACGCGCGGCTTCAGGAAGCCCTCGTTGGATGCGCGCAGTAAGAGCCTCTTCCACTTCACCATGCCATAGGGGATAGAGGAGAATAAGATGATGAGACGCGCTTATCCCCTTGCATTCTTAACACCGCTCTGGCTCCTTCTCACCGCATGCGTCCTATTTGTGCCGAAGCATGAAGCGCCGCCTCTTAAGCAGGTGACCGCCGAAGAACTGACCGAGCTGTTGCGCCAGCGAGATGCAGCGATCCATTCTTTGAAAGGGCTGTTCAGCGCGAAGGTGCGGGGTGGGCTCATTCCAATCGCCTCACGAGTCGAGGGTACGGTCTATTACCGTCGGCCGAATGCTTTAAGGCTCAGAGGGTTTACTCCTCTCGGGAACGAGGTGTTCGACTTTGTTCAAGCTGATGATCTATACAAGCTCCGCTTGCCTCTCGAGGGAAAAACCTATGCTGGTCACCAGTCCGACATGAAAGATGCAGGGAAGCTGGCTCGATTCTCTCAGTTGAGTGTATGGGCGGTCGGTGGCGTGTTGGGAACGAACTCCATTACTAGGGATGAGATGGTGAAGGTCGTGGAAGAGAGAGGCCGATATCGTCTCGACGTCTATGCACCAGCAACCGAGGAAACGAGCCCATCGCGACCCCTGATCCGCCGCCTATGGTTTGACCGCCGATTGCTAGTGGTACAAGAAGATTGGTTTGGGTCGAGTGGGGAGGTCGAGGCGACGATTCAGTATGACGATTTTAGGCCGCTCGAAGAGGTGGGAAGTTTTCCAGCAAAGGCTATGGGTGAGCAGGATGTTCGGCTATTCCGCCCCTTCAAGATTTCTCTCGAAGATAGTCGTGGACAAGGCTCAGTGCAAGTCACCTTCCACGAGATGCATCACAATCAAACCATAAGGGCAGAAGACTTAGGTCAGATCTCTTAATCGTCATCGTCGATGAAGATCCTTGCGGTTGAAACGGCCACGACGTGGCAGAGTGTCGCGATTCTCGAAGACGACCTCATCCTAGCGATGCATGAGCAAGAGGCCGGTGGCGCTCAGGGTTCTCTCCTCTTGCCCACCATTGATCGACTGCTCTCTCAATCCGGATTGCAGCTCAGCGATCTCAGTGGTCTTGCCTGTTCGATCGGGCCCGGTTCGTTTACCGGTATCCGAGTGGGCATCGCAACGTGCCTAGGACTTCGGGGAGCCACTGGTCTTCCTCTCACGTTGGTACCGACACTGGAAGCCATGGCGAGGAGTCTGGAAGCGGCAACCCTTCCTGTCTGTCCGATGCTGGTCAGTCGTCGTGGGGAAGCGTACTGGGCGATTTTCCGTTGGACAAGCGGGCGATTAGATCGCGTTGTAGGTGAACAGGTTGGAACCCCACGAGCCTTTGCGCAGAGTCTCACGGAACCCACGTTGGTATTCGGGGCCGGCTGGTCGTCGATGGAATCGGAGATTCGAGCAGCCTTGTCAGAGTCGGTCACTGTGACGGTAGGACCTCATCCCGTCTTCAAACCTTCGGCTATTCAAGTGGCGCACATCGGGATAGAAAGGCTTCGACGAGGTCAAATTGCCGGAGATCTGGTTACGCCGCTCTATGTCCAGCGGGCCGAAGCGGAAATCCAATACGAACGGTCGGGAGGCGTTTCGCCCGTTGCGAGACGCCAGCAGCGGGTTGAAACCAAGGTTGCCGAGCGATTGGCTCGGGGTCGTCGGCGGTCGCATCTGCGGGAAAGGTGAGCAGCCACATGGTGCTTTCTGAGTTTCAGATTGTCCCAGCGACACCGGATATGTTACCGGACATCCTCACTTTGGAAGAGGCTTGCTTCTCGTCCCCTTGGACGCGCAAAATGCTGGAGGTTGAGTTGACGAGTAACCAATTCGCGCACTTTCTCGTCGCGAGGCACCAAGAAGAGTCGGCGACACAGGCAGAACCGACGATTATCGGGTACCATTGCTTCTGGATCGTCTTTGAAGAGCTGCGATTGATGAATTTGGCGGTGCGAGAGTCGATGCGGAGGAGGGGGGTTGGACGAGCCCTTGTCACCGAAGCCCTCCGTCTGGGATTAGAGCAAGCAGCGACTCGGGCGGTCCTCGAAGTCAGAGCCTCGAACAACCCGGCGCGTTCCCTCTATACCCGTATAGGTTTTGTGCAGATCAGTAGTCGCGCGCATTACTACACGAATCCCGTCGAAGACGCTGTGTTGATGGAAATGAATCCGCTCGTGATATCAAGTGGCCGGCAGCGGGACAGGGGCTTTACCTTAGGAGGTGAATCAGCTTCAACAGACTTACTTTAACCAGGAGGTGTTTTTATGTTGACGGAAGATACGATTGTCGAACAGCTTCGCCACTCCAACCACGAATTCCGAGAACTAGAAGCGTCCCACCATCGCCTGGACCTTGAACTCAACGAGCTGCAGAAGCGCCATGTCCTGACCCCGTCAGAAGAAATCGAGAAAAAGCGGATGCAAAAGGAAAAATTGGCGAAGAAAGACAAGCTTGCGGAACTGATTCGCCTCTACCGCGAGCAAAAGCTCGAGCCGGCGCGATAGAAGGCTGATCGGCCACCGACTTTGCAGCTGGCGGTATCTAGTAGATATGGAACAGACCATCCATCCGCTTGCCTCCCACATCCAAGCCGTCAAGCGACGACTGATCATCATTGGTGCGACGGTCTTGGGCTCGTTGGTGCTGACCTTCTCCTTTTCCGCCGAAATGGTGGCTTGGCTCAACCGACCCTTTTCGAACCAACTGGCGTTTTATGGCCCCACTGAGGCGTTGTTCGCTTCAATCAAGGTATCATTGTTGGCAGCCCTCATTCTCAGCTTGCCGGTCATTTTTTATCAGTGTTGGAAGTTCATCGAGCCCGCCCTGTTACCGAAAGAACAACGATGGGCAATTCCGCTGTTCATGGGGGCGGGGGCGCTGTTCGCGTTAGGGCTGGTTTTCTGCAATGTGGTGATTCTGCCGCTGGTGATCGACCTTTTCGTGAGTTTCGGGCTCGATCGTGATATCACCCCGCAGCTGAGCGTCGGTACCTACATTGATTTTAACGTGAAATTCCTGCTCATCTTCGGCTGCGCCTTCGAGCTTCCCTTGGCCATGAGTTTAGCGACTATAACCGGGGTGGTATCGGCGGACACATTCGCTCGTTACCGCAAACATGCCGTTTTGTTATGTCTCATTATCTCTGCCATCGTCACTCCTGACGCGACGCTCTTTACCATGCTCTTGATGGCGGTTCCCTTGATGGGGCTGTATGAGATTGGGATTCTCGGCGCCCGGCTTTTCGGGCGGTCTCAGGATTCAGGGGGAATCGATTTGCCGCTCGATCCGGATCTGCCGATCAATACCGCCGGAACGAGGCTACGATGAGGCTTGGGGTTGTAAAGGCTCAGTGCATAGCCACGATCGCCTCTGTGATCTCGATGTGGGGTATTCTTCTCTGTTCGGCCGGTGGAGAGAGCCTCCGGACCTCCGATCCGCTGTTGTTACCCACACCGTTGGGGGTTTCGGAATCTTCGACGGCATTGGACCCATCTGAACAATCCGCAACAAGCGTGCAGGCCCTTGTGATAGGTAACAATGGGGTTGTCTATGCCGGATCTTTCGGGCATGGAATTTTTCGCACCCTCGACCGTGGTGCGACGTGGGCTCGAGTAGGAGGTGGTATCACTGATCCTTTTATCTTGAGTTTGGCCTCCACGAAAGACGGAGCAGTCTATGCCGGTACGTTTCGTGGGGGAGTGTTTCGTTCGCGCGATGAAGGGAACAGCTGGCAACCGGTCAATGCGGGGCTCAAACGGCTTGAAGTCAAGGCATTACTGGCGGTGGATCAGGAACTTTTTGCCGGTACCGGAGACGGCGTGTATCGTCTGCATGGCTCCGAGGATCATTGGACGCCCGTGACATCGGGGTTAGACGATACTCTGGTTCACGCACTCGCGCGCTCTGCCGATGGAACCTTATTCGCTGGGACTTCCGGTAAAGGCATCTTTCGGTTCAATCCTTGCTCCACCGGCTGGGTTCGTATGCAGCATGGGTTGAAGGATCACGAGGGGATGATCGAAAATTTTATTCGTGTTTTGGTGATTGACCACGACCAGAGTATTTTTGCCGGCACGTTCGATGGCGGAGTCTTTCGCAGCGCCGACGGCGGACTGACGTGGCGACCAATTAGCCGGGCGCTGCCAAACGACTCTATCCGGGGTATCGTATTCAGTGACCAAGGAGTGGTTGTGGCAACCGGGAACGGGATTTTTAAGACCGTGGATAAGGGCAAGCAATGGATTCCCATCAATAAGGGTCTGGCGAACCTTGCGATCCAGGTGGTGATCGGATCCGGGGGTAAAGGTCTGTATGCCGGGACGAGTTCGGGCGTGTTTCGCAGCGATGATGGTGTCTCCTGGATTGCCGTCAATCAGGGGTTGGAGGGGGAAATAGCGCCCCCGCCATTTCTCTTTCGCTAAGTCTAGAAAGGACGAATGGAATGGCTGATGTAGGCGAAAAGATACGAGCAACGATAGCCGTGACAAGCAAAGGGCAACCCGTGGGAGAAATCATACTCAGGTTTTTTTCGGATGTGGCGCCCGGCCACGTCAACAATTTTGTCAAGCTTTCCCGGGAGGGGTTTTATAATGGAACGACGTTTCACCGTGTCATCCCTGGGTTCATGATTCAGGGAGGCGATCCCAACAGTAAGAATTCCGACCGTTCATCCCACGGAATGGGCGGACCGGGTTATAAGGTGAAGGCGGAGTTCAACAGCACGCCCCACAAGCGAGGCATTGTTTCGATGGCCCGCGCGAACGATCCGGATAGCGCAGGGTCACAGTTCTTTATTTGCGTCGCAGACGCCAATTTCCTCGATTGGCAATACACGGTATTTGGAGAGGTGGTCAGCGGAATGGAGGTGGTGGATAAGATCGTCAATATGAAGCGTGATGGACGAGACAATCCGCTGGAGCGAGCTGAGATGACCGTCACGATCGGTGAAGGGTGAACGGGAAGGGCAGAGAGGTGAGTTGCAAGGAAATCAATAATCGGAAAATCCGGATCGTCACCGTACTCCTCACCATTTGCTCCATTTTGTCGCTCGGTTGTGCTGCGCCTCATGTGCCATCGCGAGTGATTTACGAGGATCCAGTCAATTTCGTGCGATTGGAAGAGGACTCGGAAGTGCTCCCGGAATGGCCGCCAAGCCACCATAGCCATCCATTCACGATCGAACCGGAAAAAATGCGGGCGATTTTGTCGGGATTGAAGGTGCAGGAGCATTGGGTTGCGCTCCAGCGGTGGATTTGGGGGGAGTCTCCTCTGGTTCCGGCCTTCACGGATGAGGAGTTGGCCCTCTTGTCTGTACGAATTTCGGAGGCGTTGGCGGAAGCGAAAGTCAACGAGCGGGTTACCTTCTATTTGAGTCAGCCGCAGACATTGGCGAGGCGAATTATCACGACGGGCGGACTGTACGTTCATGGGACAGAACTTCATATGCTTCTGGGAAATTGGAGAATCCTTTACGGAATCCCCGCCTATGGGATGATTTATGATCGGCGTTACCCTATGCGGCCGACCGCGGCGAAAGGTTTTGACCTGATTTTTCAGCCATCCAATGCCGTCATTCCGACGAAGAGCAGCCTGCTGGACGGAATTTTGGCCAATGCAAAGGACGAACTCATCATCGATTTGACCAAGTTCGATCCGTCCCAGCCCGAGGTCTCTCTCATAGGGTCTTGTGTGACCCATGAGCCTTTGTATTAACGGCCGAGGGCGGCACTTTACTTGATGCAGGGGAGGTTGCTGGAAGAAGGGAAAGAGGAAGAGGAAAGTTTCATCGACCACTCAGACCGCGCAGATACATTGTGGGTACTTCCATCAGCGCTTCGGCGATGGACTGCCAGCCGAGCTTGCTTTGGCCTTCAATGCGGTCGCAGAAGCGGATGGGTAATTCATCCACATTCGCACCCAGCTGCAGGGCTCGCCAGGCCAGCTCTACCTGAAAAACGTACCCTTTCGCCCGGCACGTAGCAACTCCCAATCACCAGGTCGGCAAAGCGGCTGTGGCGTACCAAGCGGGGCAGATCCCAGGGAGCATGGCTAACGTCACAGTCCATTTCGATGATGAGGCCGTAATTGCGCTGCAGCGCCCACTGGAACCCCGCAAGATAGGCTGGCCCAAGCCCTTCTTTTTTCACCCCGTGCAGGACGTGTACATGCCCATACCTGCAACTGAGCTGATCGGCTAATTCTCCGGTCCCGTCCTGCGAGTTATTATCAACGATCAAGACATCGGCCACAAGATATTGGCTGATCGCCCGGACAAGCGCCTCAAGATTGGCACGTTCATTGTTAGTTGGGAGGATAATGACAATCGATTGTTTGAAATTGAACGGTGAGGCGGGGACGAGCTGTTTACCAGCCGACACCTGGGAATACCCAGATACTGGTTTTCGGTAGAATCAGGTGAGCTAATGGCAATGTGTGCGCTGTCGGCGCCTCGGGCGATCAATTCCTCAGCAAGCTCAAAGTCCGGGACGATGTATGCTTCATCTCTGCTCAGCCCTTTGAGAGGAAGGACAAAGTTCTCTTGCGGACGGGACGGTAACGTATGGGAGGGGCCAGAGTCTTCTCTGGTTGCAGAGAGAATGATTCGCCAGTGGGCATAGAGAGTTCTCATGTGACCTGATCCGGTGACGAGCGGGATTGTAAACGACAGTAAATACTCGTACACGTCGAAGCCACTCGGCGTCCCCGCCATCTGCCGCGCTTTTTGACAGTGCGGGAACGGCTATGTTACAGTCCGCGAGTCGTTGATATTCAAGGTTTTTCTATTACTAAAATTCTCAAGGAACACTGTATGAGCGGGACACAGACGCATGTGATTATTGTGGCGGGAGCGGGACCGGCTGGTATGGCCGTTGCCAGCGCGCTTTCGAAAGCCGGCCACGAAATCATTATTCTCAATCGTGATATTAAATTCGGCGGGTTGGCTGAATACGGGATATTCCCCTCTAAGCTGAAACTCCGCGGTGGCCTCAAAAAACAGTACTGGGAACTTCTTCAACAGAAGAACGTCCATTATTTTGGCAATGTCTCCATCGGGAACGGAAAGGACCTCACGGTCGAAGATGTGCGCGGGCTGGGTGCAAGCTCGGTGGTTTTCACGATCGGTGCGCAGGGAACCAAGGCCATTGGTGTCGAAGGAGACTCGGCGCAAGGCGTATTCCACGCAAAAGATGTCGTCTATCACTTTAATCGTTTACCGGGCTTTGGCGACCGCCCATTTGAGATGGGAAAACACGTCGCAGTGATCGGGGCGGGAGATGTGATGGTGGACATTGCCCACTGGTTGATCCGCTACAAGAAAGTTGAGAGGGTCACGGCCATTGTAAGACGGGGACCCGTGGAACGTAAGTACAATCCAAAAGAAATTCGCAGCATCTGTGCCAATATGGACCTCGAGGGGATCAAATCCGAGTTTGAGCGCATCAAGGACCGTCTCTCCAAGGTCGGTCAGAATCCCGATGACGTCTTACGGGTATTCACCGATGAGTTTACTAAATGCGAGCCGAAGGTGTCCGAGACGAAGATGGGATTCCGTTTCCTTGCGTCGCCGAAGCGCATTCTGGTTGACAGCAATAATCGGGTTCGCGGACTTGAAATGGAAGACAACAGACTTGATCCCAAAGGCGAGGATACTGTCGCCGTAGGCTTGAAGCAGTATTATGAATTCCCCTGTGATTCGGTTGTTTTTGCTGTCGGCGACAGGGTAGATGAGACCGTCGGTCTACCTTATAAGAATGGCATGTTTGTCACGAACCCCAACAAAACCGCTAATGATCCCGATGATGCGCTCTTTCAGGCTTACGACGATTCGACCGGTCAGGTGATGGACGGCGTATTTTTAGCCGGTTGGGCTCGTAAAGCTAGTGAGGGACTCGTCGGTGTCGCGAAGCGTGACGGAGATTGGTGTGCGGAAGTCGTTGAGCGCTATCTGACGACCAAGAGCGGCGGCAAAGATGCCAAGATTGTGCTTGATCACTTGCACTCGCTTCTCAGAAATCGGCAAAGTCGTCCAGTCGACGTGAACGGCTTACGGGCACTCGATGTAGCAGAACGCTCATTCGCCGGGAAAGCCGACTGCATCGGAGAGTTCAAGTTTGCGGCCAACCAAGACATGCTGAAATATATTGAACAAGGTAGGATGTAGCATAGTTGGTATTGAGCGCTTATCCGTGCCCCCATTTCAATTTTTCCCTTAACACTTCAAAGTAGTGGCTTTCTGGAAACCTAATCAATCTCGTCTGATAGCCTGATGCCTTGATTATTGCCGTATCACCCTGTGTCATGGCGACGCCGACTTGCCCATCGAGTGTAGCCATTGATCCGTCATCCTTGCTCGTCAACGTCACTTCAATGATGACATCGCCCGGTACGATTAACGGGCGATGCGTCAATGTATGCGGACAGATGGGGGTCAAGATGAGCGCCTGAAGGGCGGGTGTCATGATGGGGCCTCCAGCAGAGAGGGAGTAGGCGGTAGAGCCTGTCGGTGTTCCGATGATCAGGCCGTCGCCACGTAGATTTGTCACGAATTGGCCCCCTATGGCGATCTGCAGTTCGATCATGCGAGCTAGGGTGCCTTTACTGATGACGACATCGTTGAGTACGATTCCTCGCGCGACTGTTTCTCCGTGCCGATGAACATGCGTCGCTAACATCAGTCGTTCATCAAGGGTAAAGTCGTTGGCGAATACTCGTTCCAGCGAAGGATAAAGGTTGTCCAGCCTCACCTCGGTTAAGAATCCGAGCCCGCCCATGTTGACCCCCAAGATAGGAATGCTCCGTTCTGCTGCCAGCCGTGCTGCATTCAGAATGGTTCCGTCACCGCCCAGCACCAACAGCACATCGGCCTTTTCGGCGAGTTGCGTTTTCTGAATTCCGCCCGGTTCGTTCAGCAACGTGGCAGACGTAGTATCGAGAAGGACAGTAATGCTGCGGGCTCGGAGCCAGGCAACGACCCCTAGCAACGTGTCTTTGACTTCAGGAAACTTTGGCTTAGTGAGAATCCCGATGCTTTTACTTTTCATGGTTCCCGTATGTGTGCATGGGGCAAAGAGAGGGCGATTGTATCGGGATGCTTCTTTTTATGTCAACGCACGGCCAATCGCATCAAAGGGCATGTCATGCAGAAACAAAAGAAGCAACGACCGATGTTTATCGCAGTGTCATGGCGTCTTGTTATCCCCTAATCTCCGGCTAAGCATGGGAGCGGAAGCGCCCACGATCGTGCCTGACCGCCTGTGGCGCGGCCCTCCGGATGGCCTCCGCATTGCTTGATGAATCCCCCAATGGGTGACTGAGCAACCAAGGCGGAGCCTGATGCCTGAGACACCGTCTGCGAACGTCCGACTGCCGTTCGACATCGATGACCAGATTGATCCGCCCCGCCTCACCGCGCATGCCGGGGTCCCGCTGGTGATTGCGTTGTTCCGCCGCCTGGGCGCGGCGCAGCTCGTCAATGAGCAGGTGCGGATCCAACAGCGGCAGCGGGGCTTGACGGCGGCCCAGTTGGTCGAGACGCTGATCGC
>JARFPM010000013.1 GCA_030444405.1 Nitrospira sp. | reverse complement strand
CTAGTGGAAGCGCAGAAGCCAAATGGAGTGAATGCCGAAGAGTTCTTACTGTTGGATGCAAAGGGGAAAGCTCGAGCCGGTCTTGGGTTGGACGCAAATGGCGAAGTCGGGCTGGTACTGAGGAGCAAAGACGGCAACCGTACCCTGACCCTCTCTCCTGACGATCCGTCGGCCATCAAGCTGGTCGAGCGAGGAGGTCGGATTCTCTGGGGGGCGCCGTAACTTCAATGCCAAGAGAAAAAGCCGTCAGACCGCTTTGCGGACTAATCCGGAACGCAAACAGCGTGTGCACACGCGTATACGTTTATGACTCCCACCCACTACTGCGCGCACAGTTTGAAGGTTGGGGTTGAACACTCGCCTGGTTTTGTTGTTGGCGTGACTGACGTTGTTGCCCGAGACGGGCTTCTTTTGACAGAGCTCACACATCCATGCCACAGTCGTTCTCCTTCTTGCCTGACTTGCCTGATTGAAACTTGACGATAGTACCATAGCTGAATGGATGGCCACAAGCGCGAGATGTACTTTCATGAACACAAATAGAAACGCGATAGAAGTTATCTCTGACATATAACAAGGGAGGTAATGTTTGTGAAACTATAGGGGGCAATGAGAGACGAGATGAGCCCCTGCGACATGATCGAGCTTGACAAGTTTTGCTGCTCTCTCCTATTGTGCTGCCCATCATAACTCCGAAGTAAGGGAAGAGGGTGAAACGCCCTCGCGGTCCCGCCGCTGTAAATGGGGACGAAACCCGTGAGAGCCACTGGCGCGGCTGTGAAACGTTGCTCGTGAAGGGTCTCCGTTTTTACGCGAGATACGATCCACGATATTCGTTTCACGAGCATGCTGGGAAGGCCGGGGAGTAGGGTGAACCATGAGCCAGAAGACCTGCTCGGAGAATTGACTGTCGTTCCCTCGAGGCTGGGGAACGGGTGAGGATGAAGAAGCGGGTGCAATCCTCAGGGTCTATTCAGGCCTTGGGGATTTTTCTTTTGAGCCGATGGAACAGATATCCTGTGGTTGCGACGGCATGGTTGATGGTTGTGCTGTCGGTGTTTGTTGCACGGGCTGCTGAATGCGGGCAAGGAGATGACGGTGAGATGAAGCGACGGCAACAAGGAATCCTCACCGGCATGCCGTTTATGGCACATGTCTCATCACGATCGTTTGTGGATGATGCCGGGCATAGAATCTACCTGTCCAAGCCGCCGGCTCGCATCGTGTCGCTTGCTCCGAGTATCACTGAAATGCTGTTTTCGCTCGGGCTGGATGAACAGATTGTCGGAGTCACCGAGTTTTGCGACTACCCGGCGACGGCGAAATCCAAAGCCAAGGTCGGATATTCGAATCCCAGTGTGGAAGCCGTCGTTGCTTTGCGGCCGGAAGTCGTGCTCGCGCCTCGAGACTTTCTCCGTCCCGATCTGCAGTCGAAATTCGAACAGCTCAAAATTCCTGTGTTCGTGCTCGATGCTCGAACATTGGAGGATATCCCTCTTCAGATTCACACATTGGGGAAGATGTTTGAGAAAACCTTGGCAGCCAATGAAGTGACTCAGCGCATGCGTCGACGGCTCGCCGAGATCCGAGGTCAGGTCGAAACACTGCCAGCCAAGCGGGTGTTGTATGTCCTGAATAGTCAGCCGTTGATTACCGTAGGGCCGGGAAGTTTCATCCACCAGATGATCGGTCTTGCGGGAGGAGTCAACATCGCGGCTCAGACCGGTGTGGCCTATCCGAAACTGAGCATGGAGACGGTGCTCAAGGAAGATCCGGAGGTGCTGATCTTCCCAAGCGGCGAAGTGGAAACGGTGCCGCGCAGCGACCAACAGCAGTGGCGTCGATGGGACTCGCTTTCAGCCGTGAAGCAACAGCGCTTCCATGAAGTCTCGTCGAACCTCTTGAATCGCCCAGGACCTCGTGTCGTCGAAGGTCTGGAACAACTCGCCCGAGCCATCCATCCGGAGCTGTTCGGTTCCAATGAGGGCGCGCTTCGTCCATGAGGGTCCTTTGAAACGGCCGCCAGCCACGGTTCAACCGAGTTCTTGTGCCGACATGTTACCCCGCCGTGCAGCCTCTGAAGGCAGCAATGCGTCTCATAGGGCCATCCTCACACGGTCACGTTTGGCGAAGACACTCGGAATTCTCGCTCTCACGGTCATTGCGGTCAGCCTCATGTGTCTTCACTTCGGTGCCCAGCCGATTGCATACGGGGAAATCCTACGCGTGTTTGTCGACATCCTCCGCGACAGAAAAATCGACGATCAGGTATCGGACCTCGCAAGAACTATTCTCCTGCAGGTTCGCCTACCTCGTATACTGCTGGGTTTCATGGTCGGTTGCTCGTTGGCGTCGGTGGGAGTCGCGTTGCAGGCCCTCTTACGGAATCCGTTGGCGGATCCCTATGTGCTTGGGGTCTCTAGCGGAGCGGCGCTCGGTGCCGCGGTGGGGGTATTGGTCGGAGCAGGAACCACATTCCTGGGAGAGACCGCCTTACCGGCTTGCGGATTTGCCGGGGGCTTGTTGGCGCTCGTGATTATCTATCGAACAGCCACCAGCTATGAGCGGTTGCCGATTCACAGCCTGCTCTTGACCGGGGTGATCTTGAACGCGATCTTTTCAGCCTTGATCATGTTCATTACATCGATCCTGGAGCCGAATCGTTCGTATGGGATGATGGCTTGGTTGATGGGCACGCTTACCGCTCCCACCTATGGCAGCCTGGTCTCGCTCGTTATCTACCTTTCAATAGGTCTTTTCCTGCTCTTCAGTCAAATGCGCGTCATGAACGTCTTGGCATTAGGGGAAGAATCGGCCCAATCGCTCGGCGTCGATACGGAACAGGCGAAGCGCGTGATCTTTGTGTTGACGGCGTTGGTGACAGGAGCGGTTGTATCCGTCAGCGGGATGATCGGCTTTATCGGGATGGTGGTTCCCCATGCCGTGCGCTTGGTGATCGGCGCCGACCATCGGCTCCTTCTTCCTGCATCGGCCCTGGTCGGGGGCACCTTTCTCATGGGCGCGGATACCGTGGCGAGGACGCTGATATCGCCGACCGAAATTCCGGTCGGCATCATCACAGCCCTGGCCGGCGGACCGTTCTTTGTGTATCTCCTGCTCTGGCGAAAGGATCGCTTGGCATGAGTGGAGCAAGTCGCAACCGAACCGATGACGCGACGAGCAGCGGCATCACCGGCATGGTCGAACGCCGTCACGTCTATGATGTGCAGTCTCTTCGGTTCCGTTACCAGTCGAAGGAATCTCATGCCGCCGGATGGATTCTCGATGATGTTTCCTTTCAGGTTTACGAGGGTGAAGTGCTGGGTGTCGTCGGCCCGAACGGATCGGGGAAAACCTCCCTCCTGAAAGTGTTGGCGCGGCTCATGACTCCCCAGCAGGGTCACATCGACTTGTTCGGACAGGACATAGCCTCTCTGGCTCAACGAGAGGTGGCTTGTGTCGTTGCAGTCGTGCCACAAGATTCACAGCAATTCTTCCCCTTTACTGTGGCAGAAACCGTATTGATGGGGCGGTTCCCTCATCGTCCCCGGGGTCGATGGATCGGTGGATTGGGATGGGAAAGCCGAGAAGATGTGGTCATAGCGGAACGAGCGATGATGATGATGGACGTCGTCCCTCTGGCCCAGCGGGCGGTGACCGACCTCTCCGGTGGCGAACGGCAGCGGACCATGATCGCGCGGGCGCTGGCCCAGACTCCAAAAGTCTTGCTGCTCGATGAGCCGACCGCATTTCTTGATCTGCAACATCAGGTCGAGATCGGATCGGTGTTGCGCCGATTGAACGATGAGCGTGGCTTAACGGTCGTCTTCGTGTCGCATGATTTGAATCTCGTGAGCCAGTATTGTGATCGGATTCTGTTGCTGGACCAAGGACGAATCGTGCGAATCGGGTTTCCTCATGAAGTCATTCAGCCTGAGACGTTGGAAACGGTGTATCGATGCCGTGTGTTGGTGGATCGGCATCCGCACACCGGGTTGCCTCGGGTAACGCTTCCAGGACGCCATGTGTCCGGTGGAACGTGATGATGAGAACGGGAAAGATCGCGCTGCTCCATCTTGAGACGATTCCCGGAGCAATCGAGCGGAACCGGCACGTGATTGTCGAGGCCATCAAGCACGCCGCCACAACAGGGGCTGAGTGGATCGTGACCCCGGAGCTTGCGGTCTGCGGACTCCAGTTCGCCCACGTCGTCGGCTCGGGCTGGATACAGCCGCAACCAGACTCTTGGATGCAGCAGGTCTGCAAGCTGGTCAAGACATTGAAACGAACCGTGTTTCTCGGGTGCCCGGAGCGGGACGGCAGTCGGCTCTATAATTCGGTGTTTGTTATCGGCCCGACCGGTGAGATTCTTGGCAAACATCGCAAGATCAATGTGGTGAGTGATTCCCTCTCATGGTCGAGTCCCGGCGACATGGTCGCTCCGATCGAGTGCGATGAAATTAAAGTCGGTGTGCTCATATGCAGCGACGTCTATACGTCGAACATCGCCCGAGCGCTTAAATTCGAAGGCGCGCAGATGTTAGTCTCACCGGCATCATGGGGTCCGGGCATACACGGCCCGAATGGGGAATGGGAGCAGCGGACCCATGAAACAGGACTCCCGTTGATTGTCTGTAACCGAACCGGCGTAGAAAAGACCCTTGATTTCTGGAACGCTCCAAGTTTGATCGTACAAGACGGGAGGCGCTTGCTCGCTCACACGTCCAAGAAATCTGCTGTGCTGACGTTCAACTGGGATTTCGACGGCATGACGCTGCGTTCCTTAAAGTATGCCGTCGACTACATCCGGCATTGAGACAACTGTGATCGTGGAGATGACGCTTGGTGGGTCAGTAATGTTCGGATCGATCGATGCAGACTGCTGTCAGCAGAAGGAGAGGCCCCCTCTCCTGCATGGGAATCTGGGTGCACAACACTATATCCGGGAGGGATTCTTTAGGTCATACCGTCAGCGACGGGGAAGATGGTGCAAATCCATCACGGTGCCGCCACTGTAAGCGGGGAGTGACTCTGCAACGTGCCACTGTGCGTTTCGACGCATGGGAAGGCGCAGAGAAGCGACGAGCCGCAAGTCAGGAGACCCAACTGTCGGGGTTATCAACGCCCTTCGAGTCAAAGGGAGGTTTTCATGTTGCGGTTCTCAGCCCGTCGTTTTGTCAGTTCATGTGCCCTCATTCCGTGGATGATCGCTCTCGCATATCCCGTATCGGCTCAGGAAGTCGCGATGGCCGACCAACCGGAAGTCATCCAAGCTCCCGACGTAGTGGTAAGCGCAACCAAGACTCCAATTCCGGCCAAACAAGTCACGAGCGCTGTGGAGGTCATAACTGGTGAGGAGATGCAACAGCGGAAAGTCAAAACGGTTTCTGAGGCACTTCGATGGGCTCAAGGACTCTCGGTCAACCAGAGCGGAGGACCGGGCACGCTCGTGGACGTGCGGATGCGTGGAGGAACGCCCGAACAGACGCTCGTCTTAATCGATGGAGCGATCGTCAATAGCGCCACCACCGGAATCTACGACTTTGCCAACTTGACATCGGACAATATCGAGCGGATCGAAATTCTGCGTGGAAGCCAGAGTATGCTCTGGGGCTCAGATGCCATGGGCGGGGTCATCAACATCACCACCAGGCGCGGATGGGATAAACCCAATGTGTCCGTGTTTGCAGAGTACGGCTCCTTCGTCACGCTCCGCGAAGGAGCCAATCTAGTCGGCAAGAAGGGACCCATAGATTTCTCCGGATCGATTACCCGTTGGGATACAGCGGGGTTTTCCGCGATCAATTATCGGCGTGGGGCGACTGAGCGTGATGGATACCACAACTGGCAAGGGTCAGTTCGACTCGGTGCCGACCTTCCTAAGGATGGAAGGATCGAGTTTAGTTTTCGATGGCTGAACGGCATCGTGAATTTTGACGGATTTGCGTTTAATCCAGTCACCTTTGCATCCGATCCGGCGGACGTCTTTGGAGCGAAATCAAACGATACCCAATACATCTTTGCCGGAAACTACAGGCAGCCTATCACCACCTGGTGGTCACAACAGCTGACCTTGTCACGAGCGACAGACAATCTTGTGAGTGACGGAGGAACGGCCGAACGTAACCTCGTGACCGGAGCAACGGGACCGATCGGATTCCCCTTTAAGTCTCAAATTGAGACGACGAGCAACCGGATTGAATGGCAGCACAACATCCAGGTCGGCAAACCGTTATTGTTAACGGCGGGCTATCAATTTCGGGAGCAGAAAGGCGACTATCGCGATCTCCTCACAAATGTGGTGGTCTTTGAGGACAAAGCCGTCAGTAGCAACGCGGGATTTGGGGAGGCTCACTTGAATCTCTGGAATCGCGTGTTTGGAACGGCGGGCATTCGGCAGGACGCGTACAATGTGTTCGGAGGCGCCACAACGTATCGCGTGACAGGAGGGTATTTGCATCAGGAAACGGGTACGAAATTGCGCGCCAGTTATGCGACAGGATTTCGAGCTCCGACGATCAATCAATTGTATTTCCCCGGGTTTGGGAATCCCAACTTGCAGCCTGAGAAGAGCCAATCGTTAGATGCAGCCGTCGAACAAACATTACCCAATGATCGGGGCTCGATCAGCGTAGGATACTTTTGGACTCGGTATCGAAACCTCATATTGTCAGTGTTCGATCCGAGCGTATGTACGGCCCCTGGTTCGTTTGGATTCTGTCCTCAGAATGTTGGGTTAGCCAGAGCCGAAGGAGTGGAAGTCAGCACGAAGTTGAACTTGTATCGCGATGGACCATGGGTGAAGAGCTTGGATCTCCATATTCATTATACCTACGCGGCCACACGCGATTTAACTGATGCTGCGGACACCCGACTTCCGAAGTGGCCGCTTAATCAAGTGACGACGGTCATCAGCTATATGCCCATTGAGGGTCTGCGGGCTAATTTGGAGGGACGGTACTTTGGCCAGCGGTTTAACAACGTAGGGAATGAGGGATCGATGCCGTCATTTTTGGTCTGGAATCTGTCCGCAAATTATGATGTCACGAAGCAGATCCAGGCGTACTTGCGTGTCGACAACCTCTTCAACGAAGCGTACGAAGAGGTTCTTTTCTTCGGCACACCGATCCGCTCTATCTATGGAGGCGTGCGGATCAATTATGATCTGCCACTGTAGGTCAACATGGCTCGTTATCTCCGATCGATCGTCACCGACTCGCATGGGCAGTTAAGATAGACGACGGTTGAGCTTGCCGTAGAAGGGGCGCAGCCGACACAACGTCGGCACGTGCAAGCCTTCTAAGAACGCTGATGCACGAAGAGGATTTGGTAATGGAGATGAATCAAACGAACCATTCCTTCCGGCAGGAATAGCGGGACAGTCGGGGGTTGAGTGATGAAAGGGCCGGTACAAAAAACGTGCGAGTCTTGTGGACACCTGTTTGAGTGCGGCGGATACCAATGCTGGTGCGGTAAGCTGGGGATCACGGACGCACAGATGGACTGGATTGCCGCACGATATGAGGATTGTCTCTGTCCACTTTGTTTGGGGAAAGTGGGGGCGGACGATTTTGGCTCATCCATCGCCGCTCTGAAACCACCCGGCAGGATGGGAAGATGATCCAATGAAACGGACCAACGGACGGTTTTCAGATTACGAACGGGATGCCGTCTATCGCGCGATTTTGGAGCGCCGTGATGTCCGCCGCAATGTTTTGCCGACTCCGACTTCGGATGGCGTTTTGATGCGCGTGCTGACCGCGGCCCACCATGCCGGATCCGTCGGATTCATGCAACCGTGGGATTTCGTGGTGATCACGAAACAGGCGACGAAATGTGCGGTGAAGGACTTGTTTGTGGAGGCCAATGCCAAGGCTTCAGCCCCCTATCGTGGTATCAGAGGCGAACTCTAGCGGCGTTTGAAGTTGGAGGGCATCGAGGAAGCGCCGATCAATCTGTGTGTGAGGTGCGGCCGACGGCGTGGAGGCCCGCATGTGCTCGGCTGTTCCACTGTGCGCGCAACTGATTTGTACAGTACCTGCTGCGCCGTTCAAAATCTTTGGCTGGCCGCCAGGGCTGAGGGCATCGTGGCCGGCTGGGTCAGCATCTTGGATCACCAGGCGCTGAAGCGGGTGATCGGCGTGCCTAAATTGGTGACGGTTCTCGCCTATCTCTGCCTAGGCCATGTGTCCAAGAGTGAAGGGCAGCCCGATTTAGAAGCAGCCGGGTGGCGGAGCCGGATTCCAGTCGAACAGTTAATTCACGATGAGTCATGGGGCAACCGGATCCATGGCAAGAGAGGGGACGGGGATGCGCATCACGAAGGTCTATACAAGAACAGGGGACGCAGGAAAAACCAGACTGGCCGGTGGACAGCAGGTATGGAAAGACAGTCTGCGTGTCGAAGCGTACGGGACAATCGATGAGCTCAATGCATCGGTCGGTGTGGTGCGGGTCATCAACGCCGACATGAAAGAGGAATCCCAGGCGGCCCAACGACTCGAAGACGAGTTGCGATGGGTGCAGAACAAATTGTTCGATGTCGGAAGTATTCTGGCGACGGCGCCTGGGCAAACGTTCAAAAATATGCCACAAGTGGCAGTGCAAGATGTCATTCGCTTAGAGAAACTGATCGATCGGTGTCAGAAAGACCTGAAGCCACTGAAAGAATTCATCCTGCCGGGAGGCGGAAAAGTTTCCGGGTTTCTGCATCAGGCCCGGACGGTCTGCCGCCGGGCCGAGCGATTGTGCGTGGCCCTCTCAAAGACGGAACCCGTTGATCCGACGATCATCAAGTTCGTCAATCGGTTGAGTGATGCATTGTTCGTGTTGGCCCGTTGGGTAGCCAAGACGCAGGGTGAGCCGGAATTCTTATGGGAGCGCGATGTCGCCAAGAAAGCCAAGTAAACGTCGACCGGCGCAACGGGCCAAAGGCCGCATCATACTCGTGCTTGGCGGAGCATCGTCAGGAAAGAGTGAGGCCGCTCTCCGGTTAGCCGGCTCGCGAAGGCCGCGCGCATTCGTCGCCACAGGGCAGGGGTTAGATGATGAAATGGCGGTACGAATCGCTCGACACCAGGCCACACGTTCGGCCGATTGGGAGACAGTTGAAGAGCCGCAAGAAGTGGAGGCGTGGTTTGCCAAGCGGGGGCCTCGCTACCGGACGATTCTCTTCGATTGCGTGACACTTTGGTTAAGTAATCTGGTCGAAACCGGCCTCAAAGAATCGGTCATTCTCGCCCGAGCTGGAACGCTTTTGCAGAGGATGCGGACCGCAGCAGCCAGGGTGGTCATCGTCAGCAATGAGTTGGGCTTCGGCCTGGTTCCGGTTGAGCCGGCGACACGAGCATTTCGCGATCTTGCCGGGCGGGTGAACCAGCAAATCGCCGCCGGAGCGGATGAAGTGCATTTGGTCGTTAGTGGAATATCGCTTCGCTTGAAGTGACTGGAGGAGCCGTCATGTCGATACAGGACCTGTGCCGTCGTATTCAGCCGCTCGATGTCAGTCTATATGCCAAAGCACAAGCCCGATTGGATCGGCTGACCAAGCCGCCCGGCAGTCTCGGGCGTCTGGAAGAATTGGCAGCATCCTACGTCACGATCACCGGCGAACTGAAGCCGAATATTCCTCGAGGCCTGGTTTTCACCTTTGCTGCCGATCATGGAGTGGCTCTGGAAGGGGTGAGCGCCTATCCGCGGGAGGTCACTCCCCAAATGGTGTTGAATTTTCTGCGGGGTGGAGCAGGGGTGAATGTATTGGCACGGCATGCCGGTGTGGATGTGCAAGTGGTGGATATCGGGGTCGATCATGAGTTCGGTCCTGTGCCTGGTCTCCTCGATCGCAAAATCATGAAGGGCACGCGCAATCTTTCGGTCGAACCGGCAATGACGCGCGACCAGGCGGAGCAGGCCGTAACAGTCGGCATCGAGCTGGCAGCAGAAGCCGTGCGGGACGGCATTGGATTGATCGGCACCGGTGAGATGGGGATCGGCAATACAACACCAAGCGCCGCCATTACCGCGGTGATGACCGGTCACCCTGCGGCAGAAGTGACTGGACGCGGGACTGGCATCGACGAGTCCGTCCACACGCGCAAGGTGGCAGTGATTCAGCAGGCGCTGGACCTGCATCGCCCCGATATACTGGATCCGCTCGATGTTCTGGCGAAGGTCGGGGGCCTAGAAATCGCTGGATTGGCGGGACTGATACTCGGGGCAGCTGCCACTCGGGTACCTGTCGTTTTGGATGGTTTTATTGCTGGTGCCGCAGCATTAATAGCCGTCGGGCTTCAGCCCTTGTGCCGTGAGTATCTCATTGCCTCCCATCGATCGGTCGAGCAGGGCCATCGCCAGGTCTTGGAGCATCTGAAACTGAAGCCGCTGTTGGATCTCGACTTGCGTCTTGGCGAAGGCACGGGGGCCTGTTTGGGAATGGATCTGGTCTGTGCTGCGATCAAGGTCTACAAGGAAATGGCAACATTCGACGAAGCCGGAGTGTCTGACAAGGTGTAACACGTATGGGAACCGTGGCTCGTCCGTTCATCTTTGCCTGGCACTTTTTGACGACCATCCCCTTGAGCCGGACTCATCACGAGCCGACCGCGCCGGAACTGGCCGCATCGATGGCGTGGTATCCCGTCATCGGCCTGCTGATCGGCGGCGGGCTCATCGTGGCTGACTTTGGATTGACCGCAATGTTATCGCCTGCCGTCGCGAATGTGCTGCTGATCGTTCTGTTGGTGCTGTGGACGCGCGGACTTCATCAGGATGGGTTGGCCGACACCTTGGACGGATTGGCTGGAGGTCGTACGCCAGCGGAACGACTTTTGATCATGCGGGATCCACGCATCGGTGCGATCGGCGCAACAGGCCTCTTTCTCTCGCTGATTCTCCGATATGCCGGATTGATGGCTCTGCCGCTTGAGTTGCGGATCCCCGCCGTACTTTGCATGCCGGCAATGGGACGTTGGGCAATGGTCACGCTGGCTTGGATTTCGCCCAATGCCAGAACGGAAGGGGGATTGGCGGCGTCGTTCCTTACCCATCTGTCGTGGCGCCATGTGGCTATGTCCACGGTGGTTTTGACAATTGCACTGGCAGGAGGTTTCGGAGCGATCGGTGCATGCCTGATCCTCTTAGCTGGGGCTCTGATTTTACTCGTCGGATGGGGGGCCTGTCGTAGCTGGTTCGGAGGGATCACCGGGGATACCCTTGGGGCGGCCAACGAAGTGATCGAGATTCTCTTCCTGCTGTTCGTTCCTCTCTTACTCCGGTTACCGTGACCGGCGGCGAACTCTTCATAGCTTCTTCGCTCGACGCGATGTGTGGCGATCCCCGCTGGCTGCCGCATCCTGTCCGTGTGATGGGGCAGTGCATTGCGTGGCTCGATCACCGAGTACGAATGATCTGTCGGAGTGGTACAGGCCTTCGCTTCGCTGGGATCTGTCTGGCCGGAGGATTGCCGATTGTTATGTATTGTATCAGCGCCGTTCTCATTGAAGAGGCCGAACGTTTTGCGGGGTGGCTGGGGTCGGCCCTGTCGATCGCATTGGCTTCGACGACTCTTGCAGCACGGGACCTGTGGGATCATGTCCGTGCGGTGGATGATCCGCTCCAAGCCGGCGATCTCCCTGCTGCACGCGGAGCTGTGGCCATGATCGTAGGACGGGATACGGCGGAGCTTTCCGAATCCGAGGTGGCTCGCGCGACGGTGGAAACGGTCGCGGAAAGTGCGGCGGACGGTGTGATCGCCCCGCTGTTTTTTCTGGCAGTTGGCGGCGCCCCATTGGCCTTGGCCTATAAGGCCGTCAACACACTGGATTCGATGGTTGGTCACCAAGACGACCGATATGCAGATTTTGGATGGGCATCGGCTCGGCTCGACGATCTGATCAACTGGATTCCGGCTCGTATAGCGGCAGTCTTGCTCATCTTTGGTGCTGGATTGACCACGGGACAACTGGAACGGGTTCGCAACGGATGGCGGGTGTTTCGTCGCGACAGGAGCAAACATCCTAGTCCCAATAGCGGTAGCCCCGAGGCGGCCATGGCTGGGATCTTAGGAGTGAAATTGGGAGGCACCAACCTCTATGACGGCATCGCAGAAGACCGTCCTGTTCTCGGCCAAGAAGGACGGGGTGCCGAACCTCGTGACATCATGGTGGCAGCAAAGATCATGGTGGCGGCTTCGGTGCTGGGGGTGTTTCTGGCGGCGGGGATCAGATGGCTCGTCTGAACGTAAGGGCGCATGGTGGGGATATCTACGCCGCGGCACGAGAACTGAACCGTGATCCCACCGAGATTCTTGATTTCAGCGCCAGCATCAACCCGCTGGGGCCTTCTTCCCGCGTCTGGAAGGCCATCACAGCGTCCAGGCATCTCTTGAGCCACTATCCCGATTCCAACTGTTGGGATCTGCGGCAGGGGTTGGCCACGTTCTGGCGTATTCATTCGGAACAGATCGTAGTCGGCAACGGTTCCACAGAACTGATTGACGTGCTTCCTCGTGCATTGGGGATTCATCGGCTCCTTGTCGTTCAGCCCACCTTTTCAGAATATACTGCCGCAATGGTGCGAGCCGGAGGACAGGCCACGGCGCTGTATGCAGACCGGAGCAACCAGTACGCTATCCCGATTGCCCATCTCTGCCGGGTGATGGAAACAGGACGGAGCGATGGCCGCCCCATCGATGGGGTCATACTCTGTCATCCCAACAGTCCGACAGGGCAAGCCTGCTCAGCCGATGATGTCGCGCGGTTAGCGACGGCCGCCAGACGGCGCGGTCTCTGGCTTGTAATCGACGAAGCGTTTGCCGACTATTGTCCAGACCGATCTGTCCTGCCGCATGCGGCATCCTGGCCTGGTGTGGTTGTCTTACGCAGCATGACCAAATTCTACGCCTTGCCGGGATTGCGGGTGGGATATGCGGTGGCGACCCCTACGGTCATCAGGCGATTGCGACGGCAGCTGCCTCCTTGGTCGATCAGCGTGATGGGACAGGTCGCTGCACTCGCTGCCCTGAACGATGCGGCGCATGCACGAAAGAGTCTGCAATTCATGGCACGTGAGCGTGAACGGATGAGAAGGTTGCTGACTGCGTTACCCGGCTGTGTCGTGATGCCGACATACGCGAATTACTTTCTTGTCGAATTGCCTCGTGGCCGGCATGCGGGTGACATCACGGAGCAATTGCGAAGCAGGGGCCTACTGATTCGTGACTGTTCGTCCGTACCCGGCACGAACTCGCGTTCCATCCGAGTCGCAGTGCGAACCGTTCAAGAAAATGATCGGCTTATCCGGACCATATCCCGACTGCTCCTCCAGGGCGTCTCGCGATGAAGAATACTTCCACACGAGTCCGCACCCGCTACCGAGTGATGGGGCAGACACTGGTTATCAATCTTGAAGGTCGGAAACGTGTGCTCTCATCCGCGCCACAAGGGGGAGGGCTCACGGTGGTTTCCTGCGTACTCAATCATCAGGTTGAGGCAAATCCTTCCGCGTCCGAGGATCAGTCTAAGACCTTCACTGAGCCCTCCTGCTTGTTACGAAAGGTGGCCTCCCGACTCGGAATCCGCGTACGCTGTGTTGGACTCATGACGGCGGTACCGATGACACAGCTGGTTACGGCACGAGCCGCATCGGACGGGCTCTGGGTGGAATGTTTTGCGACGGTCGGCGTAACGAACGCGGTCCAAGCCGGAGAATGGCCACCGCAACGTTCTCATCGCGACAGACGGGGCAAGCCCGGTACGATCAATCTCATTCTCATCACGAACGGCAGTCTCTCTCACGCCGCGATGGTCGGTGTCGTGCAAGTTGCCACCGAAGCCAAGACTGGAGTATTGCGCGACCATGCAGTGCCTAGTTGCCATAGCGGGATCCTCGCCACTGGAACCGGCACGGACGCAGTCGTAATTGCTTGCCGGCTGCGCGGACAGGGTCCATCGCACCTCTATGGGGGGACGCACACCATTATGGGGGCGCTGGTCGGACGAGTCGTTGCCGAATGTGTCACTCGGGGTTTAGCGAAGGCAAAGGCTTGGCGGGAGTCACATCAATGACGACACGGGCACTTGCTGTTCTTGGAACCGGATCGGACGTAGGCAAAAGTTTGATCACAGCCGGGATCTGCCGGCTGCTTCATCGTGCCGGAGTGCGTGTGGCTCCATTCAAAGCTCAAAACATGTCATTGAACTCATTCGTGACCCCTGACGGCCGTGAAATCGGGCGGGCCCAAGCCCTGCAGGCGGAAGCCTGTGGGATTCCACCGCATGTTGATATGAACCCAATCTTGCTCAAGCCCGAGTCGGACAACTGCTCTCAAGTTATAGTTCTTGGCAAGATGTTCGCGAAACAGGAGGCCTCCACATATTTCGATGGCCGACAACGGCTTAGGGCTGTCGTAGAAGAAAGCTATGCGCGTTTGGCGAGTCGGTACGATGTGCTGGTTATTGAAGGGGCCGGCAGTGCAGCTGAGATGAATCTCCGGCAGAGAGATTTGGTCAATTGGCCCATCGTTAAGTTAGCTGATGCCAAGGTTTTCTTGGTGGCTGATATCGATCGAGGTGGGGTTTTTGCCCAAGTGCTTGGAACATTGGATTTGCTGGAGCCGGACGAACGTACCAGGGTATGCGGCGTCATCATCAATAGGTTTAGAGGCAATGCGAAGTTGTTCGCCGATGGGGTGCAGTTCCTGGAATCTCGGAGTGGGATTCCTGTGTTGGGCGTGGTGCCCTTTCTTCGTGATCTGATGCTGGACCAAGAAGATAGTCTGGATCTGGCCAGGTACCGACAGACGACTTTTTCATCCGATCAAATCAACATTGCCGTTGTTTTACTGCCGCATATGAGCAATTTTACCGATTTCAACGTCTTGGCGGCTGAACAGGATGTGGCATTGAAATATGTGGCTGAACCGGCGGCCCTTGTCGGCGCGGACATTGTGATAGTTCCTGGAAGTAAGAACACTCTGGCCGATCTATCCTACTTGAAGGGACGGGGATATCTACCTGTGTTCGACGATCATATAGATGGTCGCCGAGAGCTAATCGGTATCTGTGGTGGCTATCAAATGCTTGGCCGAACGATCTCGGACCCTTGCGGGGTCGAACAGGGTGGGATGAGCGGCGGACTGGGCTACTTGAGTACGGAGACCGAGCTCAAACAAACGAAATGCACTACACAGGTGGAAGCCCACCCAACGGACTTCTTCCCGGCTGGCCAGAGCTTGGTCCGTGGGTATCAGATCCGTATAGGCGTCACGCTACGAGTGAACGAATTTCCCTGTTTTAGGGTTCGCCGCCGTTCCGTCCCGGGTGAGGAAATTCGCCTGTCGATCGCTAGGAGCGAAGAAGAGTTCGATGGAGCCATTCGAAAAGACGGCCTTGTGTGGGGTACGTACATCCATGGAGTGTTTGATGAGCCTGGCTTTCGTCGTGCCTGGCTCAATCGCGCTCGTATGAGGAAAGGACTTCCACCCCTTGATATTCATGCCTCGAAGTCAGTTACCTCTCGATTGCAGAGCGAACTCGATCGGTGGGCTGATCATCTATCCAGTAATGTCGATCTGTCTGGGCTCCTCAAATGAAGTAGCCTGTCCGACATTCGTCAAGATCCTTCTCAATACTAACTCCCGCATTACATCGACACCCCCTACAACCAAAGAAAATGCCGATAATCACCGTTTTCTTGCCAACCGTCAACAAGTCGATACACTGCATGGGAACAGCACGAATCGACTATGTCACGAGGGTGGGAGATGAGGGCGCGGGTGTCGGCATTGATTGCGGGAGTCGGGCTCTGTGTGGTGATGGGGGAGGGCTTTGCCCATGCAGAGGCAGGAGATGAGGGAGAGATCGCGGAACTGCTCATCGAGTTGGTGCGGGCCGGACAAGCGGTGGTGTCCGAACACCCGCCGCTCGTCAATGACGCATCTAAAGCTGACAAAGGCTTCACCGATAAGTTCGTAGTAAGCCAGGTCATTGACAAGTTCAAAGCGAAGACTCGAGTCGACTTGTCCCATTCGAGCGGCATTCCGCAGAGCGAGATTCTCTTGGCCATGCTGGAGTCCGAACTCGAGGTCGTGCTCGAGGCACAATCTATTATCAACAAGCAGGGCATCGCCTTCAAAGGGTTTGTTCCGTCGGCGTTCGCTCGGAAGGTCGGGCAAAAGTTTTTGCGAAGACCGGTATTAGGGTCAAGCTGACGGGTACAGACTATCGCTTCCCTGGTAATTAGCCAGATGACTTTGAAGCCGAAGTCCTTCGTATGTTTGCCGATCCACGCCATCCGAAGGGGCAACAATATGCAAAGGTGACGACGCTTAGCGGCAAGCCAGTCATGCGCGTCATGGATCCTGAATATGCGGGAGCCAGCTGACTGATGTGCCATGGTGGTCCCAAGGGAGAGCAGGATATGACCGGTACGAAGAAAGAAGTGTGAACGAGGGAGAGCTGGCTGGCGCCATCAGTGTAGTCATGCCGTTGCGTTGGGCGTTTCAATGATCAGTCCTAGGGAGAGGAAAGAGTCTCATGAGCAAGATTGTGGTGATCGATGATTCACAGGCCGAGATACAACTCATTGAGTTGTACCTGAAAGCCGCTCACCATACGGTCGTGTCATTCTCAAGCACCGACAATCTCGAAGACAAGATCGTTACGGAGCAGCCCGATCTGATTGTCATGGATGTGGTGATGCCTGGCCGCAATGGGTTTCAGGCTTGTCGGGATTTGAAGAACGATGCCCGATTTAAGAGTATTCCGATCGTACTCTGCACATCAAAAGGCCTGGAAAGCGACAAGTTTTGGGGACAACAACAGGGAGCGAACGGACATGTGGTCAAGCCGTTCAAATCTGAAGAGCTGTTACAGGCAATCAAGCTTGCGTTAGCTGAGTGACTCAATGATGCATGGGTTGAAAGACGATGGAACTACCATGTGAGTTACCTCAGCTCAGCTCCGACTCAGAACCCGAGCAAACACAATCCACAGGTTTGTGGAGGGTTTGCCTGTTCACTCTGGGAGGGGAGTTGTTCGCCGTCGATCTTCGCCAAGTCCGTGAAGTCTTCGAGCTTGAGTCGATCACACCGGTGCCTGGAATGCCGGCATCACTGGTGGGCGTGGCCAATCTCCGTGGAACTATTGTCCCGCTGGCGGACTTGAGGCTGTCTTTGGGAGTGTCTCCCTCAACTGTTTCGAGATATGCGATTGTCGTACGGCATGGTCCTCATCAGGTTGGTCTACTCATCGACGATGTCCCGGAGATCCGGACCATCTCTCCTGACGACCTGCTGAACTCCTCGGTGCCGAGTGCAACCGACAAACACCCCTTCTTGTCAGGACTCGTACGAGTCGAGAATCGCGTAAGCGCCATGTTGGAACTTTCGAAGTTATTAGCGTCTGTTGAGGAATCGAGCACTGATATGAGTCCTCAAACGAATCGGTGAAAGAAACAGTGGCTTGTATAGAACAGGGCGTGGTCGTGAGCGGTGAGGAGGAGGAACGTCATGGCGAGGTATAGCAAGCCGGTGGCAAGGCCAATGCAATCATGGTTTCAAAACCTCAAGACTCTGCCCAAGCTGATTATTGGGTTTTCCGCCGTGAGCGCCATCATGATCACCGTTGGTTTGATAGGTCTGATCGGGCTCCATAAGCTGAAAGGCGAGTTGCAGTCGATTTACAACGGGTCGACTCTGGCCCTTTCAAACGTCGGGATCAGTAGTACCAACCTGGGCCTCTATCATAGCGCACTGCTGAATCTTGGACGACAGACCCGGAAGAGTGACTTTGAAGAAGCATTGGTTCCGCTCGCAGAATTAAAGCGACAAACTCTTGCGCCACTCGATGCCTACCAGGCATCCCAATTACATGAATCCTCGACCGGAAGAAATGAGAGTAAAGACCTGGAAGACCTTCGCAAAGCGTTGCGCGATTACTTTACAGCCACGGAGGGTGCGGTAGGAGCGTTCGCGGACAGCTTCGGATCCTCGTTGTCAGATGACCAGAAACAGGCGATGCGGGATCGTGGGCAATTCGCATTGTCTGTCGAAGCGGCGAGCAAATATGGTTCGGCGACGTTGCGAGTGCGCGAGCTTATGACGACCATCCGTGAGGTTGCCAAGGAGCAGAACGACAACGGACAAGCTGAAGCGTCGTATCGGACGAATATCGTATTGATGGGCGCGGTGCTGGCCCTGATGTTGGCCGGTGCGATCAGCTATTTTCTCGCCCGCAACATCGCCCGCAATATCGTGCATGTCGCCGACGTTGCCCAACAGGCCGCTGCTGGGAATCTGCAGGCACGAGCTCGGCTGGACAGCGACGACGAGGTCGGGCACATGGCCAAGGCTTTCAACTCCATGCTCGACCGCATTACGCGCCTGGTCTCCACCGAAGAAGAACGGGATACCATGCAGAAACGCCTGGTGCAATTTCTGGTGCTCGTATCCGATGTTGGGAAGGGAGACCTGACCAAGCGAGGCGAAGTGACGGCCGACATGTTCGGTAACTTGGCCGATGGCTTCAACCTCATGATCCAGCGGTTCGCGCAATTAATGAAACAGGTCCGAGAATCGGCCGAACGAGTCAATAGATCTGCCGGTGCACTGCGCGATAACGCTGGACAGATGGCTGGAACAGCTAAGCATCAAGCGGATGAGTCGATGAGGACGCTCGGCGCGGTCGAACAGCTGGCCGCCTCCATGCGGCAAGTGTCGGATACAGCCGAAGCTTCATCCGAATCAGCTCGGCAAGTGTTGAAAGCGACTGAAGACGGCCGAGTGGCGGTGCAGGAAACCGTTCAGGATATGCAGCGTATCCGATCAGCCGTTCAACGGATGTCCAAGCAGGTCAAAGCGCTCGGTGATCGCTCACTGGAAATTTCGCAAATCGTGTCGACCATTCGAGACATTGCGAATCAGACGAACTTGTTGGCTTTAAACGCCGCTATCGAAGCTGCCGGCGCAGGCGAGGCCGGGGCTCGCTTCGCCGTTGTCGCCGACCAGGTGCGGAAGCTCGCGGAGAGTTCGACCCAAGCGACACGCGAGATTGCGGATCTGGTGAAAGTCATCCAGGGCGAAACGCAACATGCCGTGGTTGCGATGGAACATGAGACGCAGGCAGTCGAAGCGGGATCGGCTTCGGCGTTGCGTACGGGTGACGTATTTAAGGAGATTTCAACGATTGCTCAACGGTCTGCTGAGCTTGCCCAAAGCATTGCAGCGGCGGCCGCTGACCAAACGGTTTCAACCGATCACGTCGGACGCTCGATCAAAGACTTTACGGGAGGTGCAATGGCAACTCAGAAAGCCACCGATTCAGCACGTGCGACGGTCGAAGACATGGTGAAACTGGCTGAAGGTTTGACGGCGTCTGTGTCGCAATTCAAGCTGGCCTGATGATTCAAGCTCTACCGGGCAAGTCTTTCCCGGCCTAAAGGCAAGCGGATGGGTTTGCAATCCAATCAGCCTGATTTGATCAGTGTTTTTGTCTTAGAAGCCTCGGACGGCATCAGAGTATTATCAGAAGCTCTGCATTCCGACGGCGACCCGATCCCCACACCTGAAGCGCTCCACGATCAGTACATCATCGCTCACCGCATTCGTGGCGCAGCTGCCCTCTATGGATACGGCGGGGTTGCACGATTAGCGGAACGACTCGAAACGATCTTCGAGGGCACGGATAACTCGCTCATTCCTGACTGGTCTCGCATTGTAGGGGTGATGCGAGAGGTCCTACAAGGCCTTGGATCCTTGATTCGATCAATTGGCCAGGGCGGCAGCGAGGATGAAGGCCTCGTGACCCGTTGTCTCGCGTCTTTGGAGAGCTTGAGAGACCCATCGACTGCAAAACCAGTTGTCAGCGAGGCGTATGTCCGTCCCGTACTCGATCCAGAAATCTTGTCCTATTTTATTCCTGAAGCCGAGGAGTATCTCTGTACCATCGATGAGTTAATTCGCAGTCTGAGAGAGAAGCAAGACAATGAAGACGCGACCTATCGGCTCTTTCGCGCGACGCATACTCTGAAGGGCTCAGCTTACACCGTAGGCTTCCAAGTCATTGGGGATATTGCCCGGCCTATGGAAGATTCCATGATTGCGGTTCGGGAAAAGCGCCTTCAGCTGAACCATGCTTTTCTTGAGATGCAAGCGAAAGCTGCTGCAATGATCCGCCTTATTCTCCAACATGATCCGGCCAGCGTAGAGGAACTTCAACGTGATGTGCCGCTTCTTGTTCATCAATTTACTCGGATGTGCGAAGAAGCACCGGATCCATCGCAGGCAGCTACGCCCAGCGTAGATGTCGGTACCTCAATCGCTGTTCAGAAGGAGACGCTTGTTGAGATCCAGATTCCCCCAGAAGGCTTGTCCGATGAATACTTGGTCCCTGAGTTAGACCCGGAGGACATGTCGTACTTTGTCCCTGAAGCGGAAGAGTATCTGGAATCGTTGGAGGCCAATCTTCTCCGGCTGGATAAGGACCCTCAAAACAAGGAACTGATCAACCAGCTCTTTCGAACTGCGCACACCTTGAAAGGTTCTGCCTATACCATCGGTTTTCAGTCTATCGGAGATCTTGTTCATCACGTCGAAGACTTTATGGGGGCGGTACGGGACGGTCGCCTTCAGGTGTTGCCCGGACACACCGATTGGATACTGCGATCAATCGATGTTGTTCGAGTGCTGATACGAAGAGATCTGAGCAAGGTGGAGGCAACGAGACAGCGCTACAATGCGGCGCGGTCAGAGCTGAAACGACTAGAACAGGGTGGCGCCGTTGAAACCACCGCGGCGCATCAACCGGATCATGTCTCCAGGTCTCTGCCAAAACCACAGGGTGAAAGGGAGGAGTCCCAAGGGCAAGAGAAGTCCTCCGAGGGGAGATCGGCCGAGGAACGTGAGGCTATTCGAGTCAGCTATGCTCGGTTAGAACGATTGATGAATCTGGTCGGAGAGTTAGTCATTGGACGTGGCCGATTGGAACAACGACTGCGAGTATTGGAACAATTGTCGCAGCAGGTCTTGGCATTCAAGAGTCGTTTGGTCGATTCCGTTCAATCGTTCGCCGATAAGCACACCTTTACGCATCAGGAAGCACCGAGCAATGCAACTGTACCTGCTCCGCAAGGACTTCCGATATTCGGCGATTTTGGTAGCCTCGAGCTGGATAAGTACGACGATTTCAATGTCTTGGCTCGCCGCCTTGGTGAAGTCACGGCTGATATTAGTGAATCCATGTCCCAACTAGATGGGTCGATCCGTAGAGCTCATGACGATATGAGCCAGCTGCAACAATTGACGTTATTCATGAGAGACGAAATCGCAAGGGCTCGTATGGTCCCGATCGGGACACCATTCACGAGGTTTCATCGAGCGGTCAGAGAAATGGCCCGAGCCTCAAATAAAGAAGTGTCCTTGGTCACATCAGGTGAGCGTACGGAGGTCGATACAGGAGTGGTGGAACGATTGGTGGATCCATTGGTCCATTTGGTCCGGAATGCCGTCTACCACGGTATTGAGCCGGCAGCCCACCGAGTCGCGAAGGGCAAGCCAGCCATTGGGACTGTTTATCTGCACGCAGCGCATCGTGGAAACTCGGTCATCATCGAGGTGGAAGACGATGGGGCAGGGTTGGATTTGGATAAAATACGGACAAAAGCCAGCAAGATCGGACTAGCACAATCACAGCAACTACAAACGATGTCTGATGCGGACCTCCTTCAGCTGATTTTCCTACCCGGTTTTTCAACCGCCGACAAGGTAGGGGACCAGGCAGGCCGAGGTGTGGGGCTTGACGTTGTCAAACGAGTCATCGAGGGCATGAATGGGCATATCGACGTGGAGTCAGAACAGGGTGTTGGTACCAAGTTTACCTTAAACCTTCCGCTCACGCTGCTCATCGCGACTGCGTTATTGGTGCGTTCTGGTACCGAACGCTATGCGATTCCTTTGCCGAATATTCAGGAAGTGACGATACCGACAGCTTCCTCTTTGCGAGAAGAAGATCGTCGTACGTTCTTACAGGTCGGTGAGCAAAACATCGAAGTTCAATCGTTGTATCACATGCTCCGTCGCGAATCAGGCAGCATTGACTGGACGATGCCGGTTGTGATCGTTCGGGCCGCTGGAGGTCCAATGGGATTGGCGGTCGATGAGTTGTTGGGGCGGCAGGAAATCGTGATCAAGTCCCTCGGACCGTTAAAGCCATTAGAACATTCGTTTTTCGGAGGCGCAACGATCGACCCAGAAGGACGGGTCATTCTTGTTATTGACCCAGGCCGCTTAATCTCACGAGAGGCAAAAGAAGCAGCTGCACGTGTTGTTTTCTCTAAGGCCGTGCTCTTGCCGGAGGAATCGGTGCCAAAGGAGGCAGTGGCGAATGAGCTGATGGGGTCACGCTTACTGCTGGTGGACGATTCGTTAAGTATTCGCAAGTTTGTCGGACGGATGCTGGAGTCGGCTGGATACCAGGTTGATACAGCGGTTGACGGGGAAGATGGACTCCGAAAAGCATCAGCCAACAGTTATCGGATGATCCTCACTGATCTCGAGATGCCGAAGCTGAATGGATTTGAAGTCATTCAGGCGCTCCGAAGCCGACCCGAAACGAAACAGACGCCTGTCGTTGTCATGACGACGAGGGCAGGGGATAAACACCGGCAGATAGCACTCAACATCGGTGCCAATTCCTATATAGCTAAGCCAGTGGAAGAACGAACGTTACTACAGGAGATCGAGCGGTGGATTGGGCGCGCCCCAGCGCTCCGCATGTAACCTTGCGGAAATATTCGTATTGGTTGACGAAATGCGACTTGTTACAGAGAATGGGCAAGAAGGTCTTGGCTTGGGCGTCCGGGAAGCGATGACGGTAACTTCGTCGCCAGCTGCTCCATCACGATTTCTCATCGTGACATTAGGCGGACGGTACCTGGCGTTAGATGCCGAGTCTATACAGGGAGTGTTGACTCTCAAAGAGGCTGGATACGTTGAAAACCCGACGATTCACGGCATGGTGTATAGGGCCATCGATCTGGCCAATCGATTGAGTGTATCCAACGATCGGGGCGGGACGGACACACGTGTCGTGCTGCTTTCTGAACGAGAAGCGCGCGGAAACGTTCGAGTCACCACGGTGCACGGACTCCTGGAACTCCAACAGTCTCAAGTTCTGCCGCTTCCTATGCAGTTCCGTGGACTGGAACGACACTGGTACCGAGGCATGATCCTATTCGGAAACAGCATTGCGTTGGTGCTCAATACAAACTGGGTGCTTGATGAGCAGGTATCGGGCTTAGACGGCAGTGGGGGGCAAGAAAACACTCCTCGACTGGTGGCAGCCCCGAAGATTTCAGTGAACGATAGCCGGGTATGCTGAGGGCTGGTCATAGGCATCAGCGGGAAACGGCACGTCAATCATGGCAGCTGTTGGTGTTTTCAGTGGGGGGGAGACGATTGGCAGTAAAAGCATTGGATGTGTCGGGTATTTCTCAGTGGCACCAATCTATCCCGGTCGCTGGTCGAACCCCTTTTGTCACGGCGGTCGTTCGTCAGGGGCAGACCGTGCTACCGGTATTCGATCTGGCCGCATCCCTTCATCTTACTGTGCAAGGGAGCAGTCCTCTATGTCTGAAGGTGAAGCATCCCCTCGGAGAGATGGCGATGTGCATTGATGAGGAGATCCCGGTTCTTCATACCTTTGATCCTGCCGCGCTTCAGGCATACCAAGGCAAGGATTTGCCGGCCGAAGGCAGTTATACCAACGGCCTCGATGAAGTCCCGATTCTCTCGGTATCACGACTTGGATCGACTGTGTGATTCCCCCTGTGCCTGGATGGACGAAAGGTGTAGGCATGCCGAAGATCTTACTAGCCGACGACAGCATCGCAGTTCGCAAGGTGGCTGAGCGACTGTTGACCGAGGCAGGCCTCGGCGTCACTCTCGCGGCAAACGGAGAAGAAGCATTGGCTTATCTAGCAAAGGAACGGCCCGATGTTGTTGTGTCCGACGTCATCATGCCGGATAAGAGCGGGTACGAAGTGTGTGCATTTGTGCGTGGAAACCCCACACTCGCAGCGACGCCCGTCCTGCTCATCTCCGGAATCGTGAACGATGAAGTGACTAAACAAGCCGAGTCCTGCCGCGCGAATGGGGTATTGAAGAAGCCTTTTCAAGGAACGTCCCTCAAGGATCGAGTCCTCGAGCTGATAGCAAAACGGCAGGAACCGTCGCCGGCAGCTGCCCCCAGACCCGCCACCAGCCCAACGCCCGCAACTGTCGAGAAGGCTTCTCCGATGGCGGACCAACAACAGGCGCGCGCAGGGCAGGATTCAGTGAAGCTCAAAGAAGTTGAAGATCAATTACGGGCAGAACGCGCTCGATCAGAAGACTTGGGCAAACGCTTGGCAGAAGCGGCTGAACAGCTCACACATGCGAAGGGTGCCGAGACGCAGTTGGTGGCCGAGCGGCAGCGGATTAGCGATCTTGAAGCGAAGCTCACCCACTCCGAGCATCAAGCAGTGAGAATCTCGGAGCTTGAAACTGCACTCAAGGCCGAACAGAGCGCGGTCGATGCACTCAAGCAAGAAGTCGAGCACTCGCAGAAGATCTCCGGTCGGGTTGTGGAGCTCGAGTCCGCTCTTACTGCCGAACGGGCGGCGGCAGAGGAACTCGTGGAGCAACTGTCGGATTTGGAGCAGGTGTCGATCAGGGCAAGAGACGTGGAAGCAAGACTCGCGAGTGCGGAACAGCAGGGAGCCGAGCTTTACCAGAAAATCCAGGACCTCGAAGTCGAACTTTTGACGGAACGACGGAAGGGGGCAGAGACAATGGGACAACTTCAAGAATTGGAGAGAGTGGCGACGAGAGTTCAGGAAATGGAAGGGCTCCTGACCGCAGAACGAGACCGCAACGGAATGCTCGCTCGACGAGTGGTGGAAGCCGAAGAAGCCGCGGAGAACGCCACAAAACGGCTTGAGGAAATGGCACGCAAGTTAGGTGAGATTGCCGGGTTGGCCTCCCAACTTGGAAATGGGAGGGGGCAATCCTGAGCCAGCCAGCCGGAGCGCCTAGATGGTTGTGTTCTTGTTGAAGGGCCGAAGCCGATGTCCGTTGAAACTGAAGATGCGTTCCAGAAAGATCTAGTTGAACTTTTCGTTCAAGAGGCACAGGAATGGCTTCAGCAAATTCACGTCGCACTCGATGAGCTACAGCAATCTCCCCCTTTCGACCGCCATCGTGCCTTGGCTCAGACAATCAAGGTTGGGATTGCGAACCTTGGTGGGTCTGCGGCTACGCTTAACTTGAGTGATGTCGAGCGGGCTAGTTTCTCAGCTCTTCCATTTGTTGAAGCCGTTCAAGACCCTTCCGCGCGAATCTCCGCCGATGACTTCATCGCACTCTGCAAGCAACTGGGGCATGTCCATGGAGCTCTGACCAGAGCGACGGGTGTGACCTTTGATGCGGAACATGTCCCAGCTTCCGCCGAAGATCCTCCGACGATGATCGCGACGAAAGAGTTTTTGGTGTTACTCCGTGGACTCCACGATCACCGCACGGCCTCCAACGCATTCCATCGAAATTTGGTTCAGACAATGATAGCCCAGACGGAGGGATTGATCGATCGCGGGGTGGAACAATACAACGTAGCTTCCATCCAGGAGTTTCTCGACCGGTCAGCCGAAGGAGATCAAGGCTTTCTCCAAGTCGTTCGACAAGAACTTCCAAATCTGACAGCTATCCTTCAGATCCTCAAGAATGGTCGTGTCGTCCCCAACCCACCGTCCTCCGACTTGCAGAATGCTGTTGAACGTGTCGCGCAGCTGTGGTCCGCCGCTCAGCAGGTCAATGCCTCCCATGCGATGGTGTTTTTTATGGGGTTGCATAGCTTCCTCACGATCGTGATGCAACGCCGTGTGGTGGTGGATGCCAAGAACTATGACGCGATCCAATCACGGCTGGGCCAGAATGTGAAGGGGATTGAGGAATGGGCGGAAAGCGGACGGACGGAGCGCATGGCCATACAAGGTGTATTGTTTCATTGAATGAGCTCCATCCCCGATGCTGCACTCTTGCCGGCATGTTGAAACAAAAAGGACGTACTCGTGCCACTTGTTGATGCGGTACAAGGTCATAATTTGACTCAGGACTCGGCCTATGAACCTCATTGGGGGCTGCGTCTTCGCCCATTTGAAAATGTGCCGGATCCGAAGTTTTATGTCCCATCGGCCAAACATGAAGCGGCAATAGAACGAATCCTGTACGGGATTCATGCACGTAAAGGAATCGTGATGCTGACCGGCGAGATCGGAAGTGGGAAGACGCTCCTTAGTCGTGCTGTGATTCTCAAGCTTCCTCGATCTCGGTATGAGATCGGACTCATATCGAATCCGACCATCCCAGGGAATGAATTTCTCGGCGAGATCTTGTTCCAACTTGGATTGGATCCCCAGGGGACACGAGTGGAGCAGTTGCGTCGCCTGAACGATCAACTGCTGGCCAACTACCACCGAGAAGTCGACACGGTTGTGGTAGTGGATGAAGCCCAGGCCATCGAACACGACCGCCTTTTTGAAGAACTGCGCCTCCTCAGCAATTTCCAGTTAAATGACCGGTTTCTCATCACGCTCGTGCTCTTAGGACAGCCGGAACTACGGGAGCGTATCGCGCACATTCCTCAGCTCGCTCAGCGAGTGGCCATTCAACATCACATCGAATATTTGGATCGTGCCGAGACGAAAGCCTACATCCTCGCTCGTCTCGCTGCTGCCGGAGGTGAGTTGTCCATATTCTCGCCGAGTGCGCTTTCCTCCATTTATCATCGCACTGGCGGCGTATGCCGATTAATCAACTCGCTTTGCGACTTGTGCCTATACTTCGGGCGCGTTCTGGGAGTGCGTCGGATCAGACGCTCATTGGTGGAAAAAGTTGCGACTGAAATGCTGCATCGACGAGACAATAGCGGCACATGGGTGATGTCTTGACGAACTGGTATCAGAATGCAGAACACGCGTTGGGCGAGATAGCGATCGCCGTTCAGGGGCATCGTTCCATCTCACTAGAACCACTTGAGGCTCTGGCGGGGGATGTCGTTTCATCGCTGCAGCACAACGATGAGCTCGTGGTGCAAGCACTGGCTGGACCGTCTGGGTCACCACTCATCACCAATCTGATCAATGTGGCCATACTCGGAACGAAGGTAGGGATCGGTCTTGGGTACTATGGGGAAGAACTACAGCGGTTGGCACTGGCCGGATTTGTCCATGATATCGGACTATTTGCCGTGCCGAGATCTTTGATCACCAAGGCCGGCCGTTTGACCCAGGAAGAGCGGGGACTCATCGAACGGCATCCTGAGCTGGGGTATCAGGTTGTCGAGAAGTGCGGACCGGCGTATCGCTGGTTGGCGCAATTGACGCGTCAGGCTCACGAACGCTTCAACGGGCAGGGGTACCCCAATCGACTCGCGGGAAGAGAGATCAATGAAATGGCCCAGATCTTGGGAGTGGTCGATGTATTCGATGCATTGGTGAGCGAGCGCCCCTATCGCCGTCGCCTGCTCCCGCACGAAGCGGTCAAGGAACTTCTGGTCGCTGAACGAAGGACTTTTCCTCGAGAGATTCTGAAGGCACTCGTTGAGCAATTTTCGGTTTACCCACTTGGAACGACAGTGCGATTGACGGCCGGAGAAGTAGGAACGGTGGCAAAAGTGAATAGCAGCTATCCTCTTCGCCCAGTTGTACGGATGGATGATCAGCAGGGACATGAGGGAACTGGTTCTTGTGAAATTGATTTGAGCCGCATGCCGTTAGTATCGATCGCGGAGATTCTCAATCCGCCCGTGGTCGGGCGGATCAGATTTTCGGAAGCACCCTCCAAACCGGCAATGTCTGTTGTGCCGACTGCCGTTTCTGATTCCTTCACCTCATTGCTCGAAAGTCTTGATGCGGTTGCGTTGACGCTGCAAGGCGTGGTGGACACCAAGAGAACCTCGTTGAAACCGCCAGATGTTGGTACCGATACCTGCTTCGCGCACGTGCAAAGGCCAGATCAATAACGCTGGGCTCCGCTCTGGATGGCTTTACGATCGACCTGATGTGGTTGATCCACAGGGGATCTTCACAAGGTCCATACCGTGTTCGTGGAGAGCGCGCGGTCAACTTGACGCCTAGCAGATCAAAATCAAGGAGTCAAAGCCCACTCGTTCAGCTCTTTGCTGTAGAGATCCGGATGGGTATAATGTTGTGCTTGGCCTCCGAGTGTCTGACGATCGCAAAGGGAATCACGTGCCGAAGCTCATCAACGTTCATCATCCACAGCACACGATGCAGCTGGCCCAGGAGTACGTTAAAACGTACATCCTCATGCCATCCGGCCTTCTCGGACTCGTCTGTGTGATCGGCGCGGTTGGAGGTCTGGCATACCAATGGCTCGCAACCGACAGCTATACCTGGGATACCTTTTATCAGAGCTCGGGATTGTTCATGTCGGGCATAGGCTTGGGAGCAGCGCAGACGCTCTATCAACGGTATCTCTTGCGAGAGTTCCCCGAAGTTCTCGCGGCCCGCATGAAAGAAGGGCTGAATCGGCAGCGAGGAAAGCTTAAGAAGAGGTCTGACGCGACAACCATCGAGCATCCGGGACGTCAATTCGTCCCGCTCGCGTATCTGCTGGGCGCGATGATTTTGATCGGAGGCACCATTGCAGCATCTGCCTATGGCCCTGTGAGCATGGTTCCGGCGCTCCTGATGCCTTGGGCAGGGTTCTATTGGGCAAGGATGTTCCTGTGGCGGAGAGTAATTAAAGTAGAAAAAGCCGAGAGGTGAAGTCTTAGCTCTTCTTAGAACGAGCTGCTTTTGATCGCGGAGTCCGACCCGACGATCCTTTCAACTGCACTTCAAGGGCCACAACGCGCTGTTCTAAATCGCGGACGAGGTCTTTTATAGCAGGAAGTTGGAAAATACTTCCCTGAATTCTCATTACCTTTTCCTGAGGCATCGCTGGGATGCCGGCTACCACTTGGTTAGATCCAAGGCTTCGATTAACGCCGGCTTTGGCCGCGATCATGACTTGATCTCCGATGGTGAGATGGTCAGCAAGCCCAGCCTGGCCGCCGATCATCACATGGTGGCCGATGGTTGTGCTGCCGGCGATGCCAACCTGCGCAACAAGGATGCAGTGCTCTCCCACTGTAACATTGTGGGCAATCTGGACGAGATTGTCGACTTTGGTGCCCTGCTTCACCAGGGTCCGTCCGAATGTCGCGCGGTCGACCGTCACATTGGCTCCCAGTTCAACGTCGTCTTCGATGACAACGCCGCCGAGTTGCGGGATCTTATGATGGCGGCCTTCATGCTGCACATACCCGAACCCGTCGGCTCCGATCACGGTTCCACTATGCACGATCACTCGCGCACCAAGTGAACAACCTTCGCGAACGACGACATTGGGATACAGAACGGAATCGTCCCCAATCGTTGAATCCGATCCTACGAAGACCCCTGGATAGAGCGTGACGCGGTTGCCGATCGTCACACGGTCGCCCAAGGTAACAAAAGGCCAAATAGAAGGATCGCTTCCGATGCGCACATCGGCGCCCTGTGTCACATGTTCGGCAATGCCCCGAGGAGCCTGTTTACAAACAAAAAATTTCTGTGCGACACGGGCGAAGGCCAGCATCGGATTGTCCACGACGATTTGCGGTACAGCGAGATCAGGCAGATGCCGATGGACCAGTAGCCCTGCGACGCGGATGGTGGCCGCCGCTTTCGACATTTTGTCGTTGGTTATGAACGACAAGGCGTTTGGGTTGGCTTCGCCGAGGCTCGTTAAGCCGGAGATCGGCGTCTGGTTGTCGCCGTGAATCGTCCCTCCAACAACCTCGTGGATTTGAGCCAATGTGATTGGAGAAGGCAGTTGGGGCTTGTTCATCTGGCCGCCGCTTTCTTCTTCCCAGACGTAACGGCGGATGCCTTCTTTGGCTTCCCCGGGGAAGCGGGCTTTACTGAAGTCGCCTTCTTAGTGGGCGGGGACTTGGCCGAGACTTTCTTGGTCATGGTCGACTTCGCTGACTTCGACTTACTTGCCGTGGTCACGGGTTTGGCCGATTCAGGCTTGGACTCAGTCTTAGGTTCAGCGAGCCGCCGCTGGACATAGGCGGCTACGGTACCAACGGTACTCAACCCCGGGAGATCTTGATCCGGAATTTGCAGTTTGAATCGTTCCTCGATCTCAAAGAGCAATTCGATGACGGCCACCGAGTCGAGGCCCAGATCATCACGGAGATGATGAGACTCGGTAATCGACGCAGGGTCTCGCTTGAGATAGCTGGCCAAGGCCTGAATGATTTTAGAGGTAATCGCGGGATCGATCGGTTCCGTCATTATGATGCTCCTTCAAGTGGAATGAGGCTTGTCGCGCGTGAATTCGGCGCAGGGTTCCTCGATATCGTTCAACAGTGTCTTACGCCACAAATTTTTTAAAGACAACCGTGGCATTGTTGCTGCCGAATCCGAATGCGTTCAAGATCGCGTACCGAACCTTTCGTTCTTGGACGGCACGTCGGATCCCATCTAAACGGCAACCTGGGTCCGGTTCCTCGTAGTTCGCTGTGGGGTGAATCTGCCCGGTATGGATTGAGAGGGTCGTTGCCACAGCGCCGATCGCTCCAGCCGCTCCTAATGTATGGCCGACGAGTGACTTCGTGGCATTGACGGCGATTTTGTCCGCGCGATTCTTAAAAAGACTCCTGATTGCTCTGGTCTCGACGGCGTCGCCGATCGTCGTGGAGGTCGCATGGGCATTGATGTAGTCGACCTGATCCGGCCCGATGCCGGCGGAGTCTAGACCGATCTTCATGGTCATGGAGATTTCCTCACCATCTTCCTGAGGAATGATCATGTGATAGGCTTCGCTGGTGGCAGCATACCCGACAAGTTCGGCATAGACTCTCGCTTTCCGCTTCTTGGCGTGCGCCCATGATTCCACGATTAATGCGCCAGAGCCCTCGCCCATGACGAATCCATCGCGGCGTCGATCAAAGGGGCGGGACGCTCGTTCCGGAGCATCGTTAAACTCGCTGGAGAGGGCACGCAAGGAACAAAACCCGGCAAAGACCAACGGAGTAATGCTCGCGTCAGCTCCGACGGCGATAATGACATCGGCCTGACCGCTGCGAATGCATTGCAGGGCTTGGCCGAGGGCATGGGCACTGGAGGAGCAGGCCGTCGAGATGGTGAGGTTCGGTCCTTTGGCGCCGTGTGCCATCGCGACGATGCCCGAAGCAGAATTCAGCGTGATCGTAGGAATGAAATTGGGATGCACGCGGTGCGGTCGTTGAGTCTTAAAGAGCTGTGTGATCTCACGCTCTCCCATCAACATTCCGCCCATACCGGCTCCAACAATGACGCCGACGCGATAGGGAGCCTCCTTGGCCATACTCAGACCGGCATCGGCGAGCGCTTCTTTCGTGGAGACCAGGGCGAATTGCGCGTAACGATCCACGCGACTCGCCTGTGTCGTCGACAAATACTGTTCCGGTGAGAAATTGTGGACTTGCCCGGCAACGCGCGAACGATAGCCGGACATCGGAAACCAACCAAGGGAAGGGATCGAAGTAACCCCCGAACGACCCGCAAGGGCCGACTTCCAGAATTCGCTGACGCCGATCCCGACGGGAGATACCACCCCGAGACCGGTAATTACCACGCGCGAGGCCATGTTTCTCCCTCCTTATGGGCGCCCACGGCGCCTTTCTTACCGGAAGACCGATGTACAGTCAACTAGGAAACCTCTGTTCAATGTCGAACCTTCAGTAATAGATAAAGGCCGAAGCTGAGGAACAGCGCGTTCGCCATCCATCCGGCAAGCATAGGAGCCAAGGCTCCCCCTCGTCCTAGTGCGATGGCGACGGAGTGGGTCGTCCAGTAGCAGAATCCGACGATGAACGCTTGTCCGATACCCACGGCCATGTTCCCACCGCGGACTCCGCTTCGCCGCAAACTCAACGCGATTCCGACAAGCACCATCACCACCGCCACCAATGGGAATGCGACACGGCCGTAGTAGTCCGTCAGCAGACGGGCGAACGAGAAACCTTCGTGCCGAAAGCGCGCGAGGTAATTTCGGATTTCCCCAAACGTCATGGTTTCCGAGTTCCCCACAAGTGAAGAGGAAAAATCATCGGGAATCAACGGAATGCTGATCTCTTGTTCCGTGAACAAATCCAGCTCGACGGTGTCGTCCGATTGGAAGCGGCGATGATACCCGTTCAGCATGATCCAGCCTTGAGGAGTATAGCGGGCTTCAGCCGCCTCCGTAATCCGATCAAGTTTAAACGGCGGACGAAAATAAAAGATTCGTACACCTCGCAGAGTCCTGCCTGTGACATCGATCTCATCGACTTCCATCAGTCCATCGGCGCTGATACGGGCCCAGGGCTGGGTTGCTTTGGTGGTGACCGGAGCTGGTCGCTGTTCGATCTGGACCACACGAACTTCTTCGGCTTTCTCCGAGGCGAGCGGAATGACGGTCGAGCTGAAAAGGAAGAGTACCGCGGACACGCCGGTGGCAAACAGGAGAAACGGCGAGGTCATCCACAATAAACTGATCCCGCAGCTGCGCATGGCGGTGATTTCGTTACTGCGTGCGAATAGACCGAGCGTCAGCAAGGTCGCCACCAAGATCGCGAACGGAGCAACTTGGAACGAAATAGAGGGAATCTTCAAGGCGAAGTACGTGAGGATAGGGACGATTCCCGATTCGTAGCGCAGGAACCGGCGGACTTTCTCAAAAAAGTCGATCACGAGATAGATGGTTACCAAGCCTGAAAAGCACGTTCCGAAAATTTTCGAGTATTCGCGAAGGATGTACCGAAATAGGATCGTCATGTAGCTATTGCCGGCTCATCCTCAAGAAAAGAGCGACGGTGATGACGATGAACACGATGTTCGGCAACCAGGCGCCCGCAAAGGGATGAAGGATCAATGCCGTCACCAAAAAATCACACCCGACATTCAGGATATAAAACGCGATGATGATGCCCACGCCGACGGCAAACCCGCCGATCCGTCCGGAGCGCTTCGAGACGATTCCGACCGGCACGCCGAGCAGACAGAATACGAGCGAAGCTGTCGGAAAGGCCAAGTCTTTATAGTATTCCATCAAACGACGAAGAGAGCCGGCATCCTTGCCGCCGGACTCGGCCAGCCGGGCCATGATCTGTTCATAGGACGGGCGTTCTTCGGTGGCCGAATAGCTGCTGAGGTTCAGATCGATCTTGAGATCATAACTGGCAAACGTAATCTGGCGATACTGGTCGACCCGTCGAGGTCGGCTATGAATGACTCCGTTCACCAACTGGAGTGCAACCTGCGAATGGGCCGCATCCATCAAGAGGTGGTATTGCTCCGCCACAATGACGCGAGGTTCGTCGGGCAGGCGTTCATCCGAGATGAAAATACCCTCGGCCGGCCGGCCCGACTCACCTTCTGGAACATAAATCATCATGCGTGGAATCGGCTCATTAAAGGTGCCTCGTTCCAGGGCCAGAACAAGCTGATCTTTGAGCAGATTGAGAGCCACTTTCTTGAGATTCAATGAGCTCCATGGCTGCCCCCATTGAGACAATATCAATGTCAGCGTAAAGACACACACCGAGAAAAGGAGTACCGGCTGCGAGAGTCGAAACAGGCTGAGCCCGGTTGCGCGCATGGCAACCAGTTCCTTGTCAAAGGATAACCGGCCAAATGCCGTCACCGATGCGATCAGGCCTGCGATCGGAAGCGTGAGTACGAGACCGGAGGGAAGCAGCATGGCGATCACTTTGAGAATCGCCCAGAAACCGACCCCTTTAGACACCAACAGTTCTACAAGACGCAAGAGTTCCCGGGTCAACATGACAAAGCAGAGCGCGCCGAGGCTGAGACCAAACGGAGAGAGAAGTTCCGTGAAAATATAGCGATCGAGTAGCGTTCGTAAGATCACAGAATGTCTGCATCGGAAAAGTTTTGAACACTATAGGGAAGTCCTTCTCACCTGTAAACACTGGAGCGAATCTTCACCTTGAAGATTCGCTTGACAGAGCATGAAGCCTATGGTACATGCAGCGCGACTTTCCACTCACATGATGGGTTCCGTGAGCGATGTATCATTCCTTCAGGTGCCCGTCCCATCTACCAGCCGGATTCTTACCCGATTACTATTCTGTTTTGATGCAGGGACGATTGACTGGGGCCGCTACATAACCAGTCGTGGTTGTTGACAAAAGGAGGGCTTCTGTGAAGACAAAAGGAACGGTCAAGTGGTTCAACGATCGAAAGGGGTTTGGATTCATCCGGCTGGATAGCGGAGAAGACGTCTTCGTTCACTACTCCGCGTTGCAGGGAGAAGGTTTCAAAACCCTCAAGGAAGGGGAAAACGTCGAGTTTGACGTCGTACAGGGAGCCAAGGGTCCTCAAGCGGCCAATGTTCTCAAGTCGGCGATCGCTGCGTCTTAAGTCGTCACATCTCTCGTTTGGCTCGATAGAAGGGCTGATCCTCCGATCAAGAGGGTCGGCGCTTCTACCCGAGTGTTTTCTTGCCTGATTCCGCCATTTCCTAGACAAAAACCACTGAGGCTGTTAGCGTTTATCTGTTTGTTCGTGGAGGTATCGTTGTGCCCTCGGATCGAAGTCGAGTTCTACATCAAGCTCAGCTCTTCGCTTCCCGTGGACAGTACGAAGCGGCCATAGCCGAATGGAAGAAGTTAGCCTCAGAAACCCCCACCGACGGCACTATTCATAATACGATCGGTGATTTGCAATTAAAGCGTAATGCCCCCGGGGAGGCCGCCACTGCATTCTTGCAGGCGGCCTCGGCCTTCCGAGCCGAAGGCGCCACCCTTAAGGCAATCGCGGCCTTTAAAAAAGTCCTTAAATGCGATCCCACTCGATACGAAGTCTATCGCCACCTTGGAGACCTGAACGTTGAACGCGGACTCATCAGCAGTGCGGTCCAGGACTACCTCACCCTCGGGAAGTACTACCTGAAAGAGCGTCGAGGGAAGGACGCGCTCGAAATCTACAAGAAGATCGTCCTTCACGATCCGTCGAATCTCAACGCGCAGCAGCGCGTCGCCGAACTCTGTGTCCAAGAAAACCAGCAGGACGAAGCGACCAACGTATATCTCCAGTTGGGCCGTGAACGATCGGCGCAAGGTCGGTACGATGAGGCAAAAGACGCGTATCTCGCCGTACTCAGGATAGATCCCGCGAACAACGAGGCGGCCCAATTCGTCGAGAGCATGAAGAAAGGTGGAGCTGGATCGATCAAAGCGGTCAAACCAGGATCTACCGCGCCGGTGCAGAAACCGTCCGAACCGCTCGACCTGCTGGCGGAGGCCGTTCGTCGCATTGACGAAAAGCAGTATGCCGGTGCGGAAGCGATCCTGAACCAAATGCTCACACGGGAACCGGGAAACCCTCAAGTCTGTCAACTCCTGGCTCGGTTGCATTTGCAGCGCGGGGATGTGCAAGTGGCGCTCGGAGAATATCGCTTTTTGGCGGGGGCAGCGCTGCGGGCGCATGACCTGGCTCTTGCTGAATCGCTGATTCAGGAGTTCTTGTCCGCTGACCCGAACTCCGTCCCCATGCTGGAACTGAACGGGGAACTGCACGAAGAGAAAGGCGAGAGCGGAGGAGCCGCACTGCAGTATGCGAAGGCCATCGAACTCTTGTTGGAGCATCCAGAGCCCGGCATGGAAAGTCTGCATGAAGAGCTCTTCGATAAGGTGCGATCGCTGTCCAGCGATGAAGCGTTCGTGAATCGACTGGCGGCACGAATGAAGGGAGGTCCTCCTGAAGAACAGAGCGAGTCAGCTCAGAATGTGTCGGAGGCGGAAGCGCCGTCGAGCTCTGTCAATATAATACCGACGGATACTGGATCACTGGAAGTTGATTCGGGCAGTGCTCAGGCAACCCGTCCGAACGGTCTGACGAAGGACGATCGAGAATTTTCGCTGGTAGGTGCGGTGCCGGACGACGGCAATCCTTTCGCGAAGGACAGTGAGCCGCAGGAAACCAGAGTCGAGTCGGATGTGATTTCGAACGGACAACGATCACAGACCATCTCGGTGACCACCTCACCCGTCCCGACAGCAAAGGCCTCGGCGGCCTCCAAGGCGGCGACAGCCTCACCGGAGACCTCACGGCAACTTCAGGTCGAGCCGGTAAAGGCTCCGTCGGCTGGGAAATCATACGCATCACAAACAAGCGACCCGCACAAGGCCGAAAGTCCCGCATCACCCGGTGCCCATCCAACCGCGCTCGCTGCCGGCCGAGCCTCAACTGGACCAGCGGCTCCGAGTAAACCCCCCGCTGCACCGCCGCCGAACCTGAACGAACCAGCTATGCCACCTGACTACGAGGCGCACTACGCGTTGGGGGTGGCATACAAGAACATGGGATTGTACGAGGAAGCCAAGGCGGAGTTTCAGGTATCGATGAACAGCAACCCGTTCTATCTCGATTCGGCACTGATGACAGCTGTCTGCCTCAAGGAGGAGCAACACATCGCTCAGGCAATTCTGGGACTGGAAACGGTCTTGGCTGATCCTCGCTGCCTCGGGCCTAAGGGCCAAGCCATTCGCTATGAGTTGGGCTTACTCTATGAAGCGGAGGAACAGTGGGAGAAGGCCGCTCACGCATTTCGGTCGATTCCTTCGTTCCACGATGTCCCACATCGACTGGCGGTCTTGAAGGAAACAAAAGGGGTAGGGAACATCGATTTTCGGTATGCATCGTAGGGTCGGCACGACTTTCTCGATCACACCTTAGTTCACTCGATTCAACGCCGGACGGCCTCCCAACACAGCGGCAATATTGTCGAGACAAATGAGTCCCATCCGAACGCGAGTCTCGAGTGTGGCCGATCCTAAGTGAGGAAGAAGAACCACGTTCGGCAGAGATATCAAACCAGCACAGACCGTAGGTTCTTGCTCGTAGACATCCAACCCAGCTCCCGCGATTGTTCCAGCCTCAAGCGCCGACACCAGCGCCGCCTCATCGATCACCGGTCCGCGGGACGTGTTGACCAGGTACGCGGTCGGTTTCATCAGGGTGAGCTCGCGTGGGCCGATCAGGTGACGAGTCATATCGGTGAGAGGGACATGGAGCGAAAGAAAATCGGACTTCGCGAGGACTGCATCGAGGGGCTGCCATTCCCATGGGAGGTCCAGTGGCGCTGGTACGCGACGACGGCCTGCATAGATCACCGGCATCCGAAACACGGCCCCTCGTTGTGCGACGGCTTGGCCGATGCGTCCCATGCCGACGATGCCGAGAGTCTTGCCAGACACGTCGGAGCCGAGCATCTGCGTCGGGGCCCAGCCCGGCCAGGTGCCGGTTCGTATCCAGCGATCACCTTCGACAACGCGTCGCGCCACAGCGAGCAACAGCGCCCAGGTCAAATCCGCCGTCGAATCGGTCAGCACATCCGGCGTGTTGGTGACCACAATGTGCCTAGACCGTGCGGCGGCCAGATCGATGTTGTTGTAGCCCACCGCGTAATTGGCTACGATCTTGAGGCGGGGGGCATGAGACAGCAGGTCGGCATCGATACGATCACTCAAGGTGCAGATGACGGCATCGGCCCGGGCGAATCCCTGTTTCAATTCAACCGGAGACGGCGGCCGGTCCGGCGGGTCGGAGATGAGTTCATAGCGGGCCGGGATCCCGGCCATGACCGGCTCGGGCAGCGGTCGCGTCAGAAACAGTGTTGGCTTCGTCATAGAGTCGCTCGAAGGCGAGCGAGATTCTACGGGATACCAGGGCCTGCCGACAACCGCCTCTTGTCCTCCGTCCGCCTGCCGTCTAGAATGCGCCACGTGCCATTATGACCGCTTCAACTCTCATTCTTCCGGATCGATCCCGCGCCATCGCTGCCGATCTTCGGGCCAAACTCGGGGCCGACAAGGTCAAGGACGACGTCCCCACCCGGACGGCCTACGCCGTCGATGCCAGCATCTATCGCATCGAGCCGCAGGCGGTGGTGCTCGTTGAATCGGAAGAGGATATCGCCGCGACCATCGGCTATGCCGTGTCGCGAGGCATTCCCCTCACGCCTCGGGCAGCCGGCACCAATTTGACCGGTTCCGCCATCGGTTCAGGGATCATCCTCGACGTCTCACGTCTGAATCGGATCCTTGAAGTGAATCGAGAGGAGCGATGGGCCAGGGTCCAGCCGGGTATCGTCCTGGCAGAAGTGAATAAACAGCTCAGTTCCCAAGGGCTGTTGTTCGGACCGGACCCGTCGAGCGGCGACATGTGCAAGCTCGGTGGCATGGTCGCCAACAATTCGTCCGGCCCGCACACGCTGCGTTACGGGTCGGTGAAGGACAATGTTCAGAGTCTTAGACTATGCCTCACCTCGTCGACCTGGATCGAGGCGCGATCCTATGATCTCAATGATTCGACGCTGGAGCGTCTGCTCACGACAGTACCGGCCTTGCGGGATGTCCTGGTCATGACCCAGGCCCATGCGGATCTCATCGCCGCGAAACGGCCGACCGTCAGCAAGAACAGCTGCGGGTACAACCTCTTTGGGGTGGCCGAGGGGCTGGCACAGGGAGTCTTTGACTTGCCCAAATTGTTCGTCGGCAGCGAAGGAACGCTGGGCGTCATGAGTGAAGCGACTCTCACGCTGGTGGACAAGCCCAAGTCCACGCTGACGGCGCTCATCCACTTCAACAACTTGGAAGAAGTCGGCGACGCCGTGCCTCGGATCCTGACGCTCCGGCCGAGTGCCTTGGAAGTCATGGACGCCAATACGCTCAACTTGATCGGCCGAGGGAAACATGGCATTCCGGCCGATGCGACGGCCACGCTGCTGCTTGAGCTCGACGCGGATTCGCTCGAGATCGACCTCCGTGAGCGGGCCGAAGCCTTGGCCGCCATCTGCCGGCCCTACAAGCTGGCGTCGGAACCTACGCTCGCGTTCGATGCGGAGCGTCGGGAGCAACTCTGGAAGGCTCGAAAGGCATTGTATCCGACGCTCTATCGATTCGATCCCAAGAAGAAACCGATCAATTTTGTCGACGACGTCGTCGTGCCGGCCGAGAGGATCAGCGAGTTGATCCGGTATCTGGAAGAGTTCTTCGAAGGGCAGAGCGTGCCGGTCGCGATCTTCGGCCATATCGGAAACGGGAACGCACACATCGTTCCGCTGTTGGACGTGAACGATCGTGGCGATTTCGAAAAAATGGTGAATGCCTATCGGGACATTCATACGACAGTCCTGAATCGTTTCGGCGGATCAATCTGTGGTGAACATGGTGACGGGCGTGTCCGTGCCGAGTTTGTGAAGACCATGTTCGGCGAAGAACTCTACGACCTGTTCGTCCAGGTCAAGCAATCGTTCGACCCTGGAAACGTGCTCAATCCAGGCATCAAGCTGAGCGAGACCTCGTTTACCGAACATATCGACTACACCAGACTGTCGAAGTCCTGCGCGACCTGCGCCAAATGCAATTCAGTGTGCCCGGTCTACGATGTCTTTCAATCCGAAGACATGAGTTCGCGCGGGTGGTTCGAAATCGTGACGGCCAAGGACTACAGTTATCTGAACTCCCAGCGGGTGGTGGAGGCCTGTCTCAATTGCAAATCGTGCCGGACGATCTGTCCCGCCGGCGTGGACGTCTCTGAGTTGATTCTGCAAAAGCGGGCCGAACATCCCAACCGGCTGGCCGGCTGGATCTTCCGGCTCCAAGCCTGGGGGACGGGCTTTGAGTCCCTGCTGCGATTCCTGGGGCGCACACAACGGTTCTGGGATCGCCCATGGTTACGAGGGCTTCTGGAGTCGGCCACGAAGCCGGTGATGACCCTGTTGGCCCCCACGGCGCGTCTGCCACGCGAGCTGGTGTTGCCGAAGCTCGCGGCCAGGCACTTGCGGGAGCGCCATACGGACTTGATTCCAGCCGGCTCGAGCCCGTCCCAACTGGGAGGTGTGGCCTATTTTCACGGATGCGCGGCGAACTATTTCGACGATGGAGTGGGAGATGCGGTGATTGACGTGTTGAAGAAACACGGAGTCGAGCCGGCACTACCGCCACAACGTTGTTCCGGGACCCCGGTTCAGACCTACGGACACGTTGAGCTTGCGCGCGACGGCGCCCGATTTAACCTCCGGTCATTCGCTCCCTACGAAACGATTGTAACCGGCTGTGCTTCCTGCACACTCATGCTGAAAGACTATCCCGCACTCTTTCCAGAAGGGGCCGAGCGGCGGCAAGCCGAAGAACTGGCCAAGAAGGTGGTGCATATTTCGGAATTCGTCGCCCGCTCACCGCAGCATCCTCCCATGGCCAACACCGGCGGAACGACAAAACGCGTCACCTATCATTCATCCTGCCATCTCCGGGCCGCCGGGGTGACGAAAGAGCCACGGCAGGTGCTGTCGTCTTTGCCGGGGGTTAATTTCGTCGAGATGCAGGATGCCGATCGTTGTGCGGGAGGGGCTGGGACATACCTCATAAAAGACTATGCCACATCACAGAAGATCTTCGACCGGAAAGCCCGTGCCATCGCGCAAACCGAGGCAGACGTGGTGGCCACCAGTTGCCCGGCCTGCATGATTCAATTGAAGAACGGGTTGCGGCAAGGAGTGGAGGTCAAACACGTCGCGCAGCTGCTGCACGAGGCCTATGAGGCAGCCGACCGTCGTGAGAAGAACTGATGGCGAGTAGCTATGGCACGGACCAAGAGTAAGCCGGTTGTTCGAGGCATCCGTTCTTCATTCTTGCTATCAGCCATATGCCATAAGCTCTTGAGGAAGGAGGGTTCATGGTGACCGTGCTGGTGCTGGGCAATACGTTGCGTGAGGCAGTCGGGGAAAGCGACCTCGAGGTTCGGGTGTCCGGGCCGACGACGGTGAAGAAGCTGGTCGAGGCGAATCAGGAACAGCTTGGCGGGCTCAAGCCCTACTTCGCCAATCGGGAGCTCCTCGTCACGGTCAACAAGCGGATCGGCGGCGAGGATTCGCCGGTCCAAGACGGCGATGTGGTGAAATTCTCCTTTCAGTCCCGCGCCTCCTACGACGGCACACGCGACATTCCCATCTAGCCATCCGCTCTTCTCTGCAGCTCCCGCCATCAGGCATGCGCCATGCGCTCCGATCTTCAGAACGACTGTTCGGATGAATCCGTTACAGACAGGGTCCTGACACCGCTTCTTCCCTCGCCGGTTGCGTTTGACAACGTAACCGCTTGGAGAAATTGCGAGATCTCACGTTTCACATCCGCATCGTGGCCAAGCCAGCCGTGACCGCCGCTCTGAAACGTGACCAAGCGAGCACCCGGAATGTGCTGTGTGGCGTACGAAGCTCCTGCCAGAGTCCGGTACAGATCATCCTCACAGCTAATTGCGAGCGTCGGCACCGAGATTGTCTTGAGTTCCTCAGGAATCAGGGGGGCGGCCATGCGGGCATCGATGCGTAAGCCTTCAATCCGCTGACTAACTGGAAAGATGTCTTTGATGATGCGGAGTGCTCGTGCCTGTTCGCTGGAATCGGCCTTCTGATACACATCGATCGGTGTCGCCAGGACCGTTTCAATCAGCATGCGCGGAGCCACTCGTGTCAGTGTCCAGATCAAGAAGTCTGACCTCAGCACATGATCGAGCACAAACGACATATAGGGTGACGGAGGCGTGGTGTCCTTCGTGGTTGTGCCGGGGGGAAAGGCTGCTGGGACGAGCAGGACTAAGGCGGAGCAACGGGCCGGAAAGTCCAGACAGAACCGTATGGATGATGAGGCGCCGGCGGAAATCCCAAAGACTGCGGCAGTCGTGATCCCCAAGCTATCCAAAAGGCACGCATGAGCAGCCGCCTGCTCTTTCACCCCGGCATTGATGGGGGGTGGTGTTCGGAGATAGCCAAACCGGGAGACAGCGACCACACGAAATCCGGCAGTGGCCAGGGTAGTGCCAAACTCCGCCATTTGAGGATAGCCACCACCGGCTCCATGGATAGCGAGAACGGCCGGGCCCGATCCTACATCCGAGTACTCGATGGGGCCGCAGGCCGTTGTCGCAACGTGGCTGTCTCTGACCAGCCGCGCGGTGACCTCAGAAAGATCGAACTCGTATCGCGCATAAACCCATCCTGCCAGAGCCAGCAGGGTTACGACACATCCAGCGACGTATGTCATGGCCCAGGAGAATGCATTACAATCCAAACACGGGGAAGTGCCCCTGGTCAGTTCAAGCGCGGAAGCTCCGAACAGCAACAGTGCCGGCCGGATGAAGACGTCAGGCTATTCTATGTTGTCGAAGCGTGCCGGTCTACGGCCTGGCGGAGCAGGGTGTTGAAATGGTGCGCAGCGAGGGGAGTGGAGCACTCACCCCTCCGCTGGGTCGCGAAATGGGTCTTAACGGTGTTTTGCTTGTCGGATATAGTCACGAGGGTCTCAGAAGAAGATGCAGGATCCCTTTGAAGGGTCCTGCCATAAGCCATAAGCCATCAGCCATCCGCTCTCCGTCCCCAGGAAGAGAGGCGTCATGCATCACGAGCCGGCCTTGGCGAAACAACAGTGTTTGTATTTGTTCCCGCTGCCGCAGGGACAGGGGGCGTTGCGGCCAAGACCACCGGGTGGACGAGGAGCCAGGCTGAGCAGCGCCCGCGGGTCCTGGTGAAACAGGTCCCGTATGAGGGCATACAGGGCCGGGGCTCGTCGTTCCAGGGACGCGGGCGAGGTGAAGAAATATTCGGCCAGCACCGCGAAGAATTCATGCTCGTTCGTGTAGGCATAGGCGTCCAGCCTGGCCCGTGGCCGTGACGGATGGGCGAGTTCCTGCGCCACAAACCGCATCCACTGCCGCACCGCCATCCAGGGCACTTCCGGCGGGATCCCATACTCGCGTTCCTCCCGCTCGACCAGGTGCGCGAACTCGTGCACCCCCACGTGGTGATGCCCGGACGGATGATCGAATCCCGCCAGCAACGCCGGTTTCGAGAGAATCATCACCCCGCTCAAATGGTGCAGCCCCGCCATACCCAAAATCGTCTCCTGCTTGCCCCCGGTGGTCCGGTAGGCGTCGTCGAATGCGTCCGGATAGATCAGCACCTCGTGCAGCCGGTGATACGTCCAGTCGTGAAATCCAAAGATCGGAATCACCGCGCTCGCCGCGACCAGCACGCGGATGGTGTCGTCCACCTCTGTGCGGATCCCCGTGACCCGGACCTCATCCAGGAAGATCTGCACCAGTTGCCGAAACCGCGCCTGGCCCGTCCCATCCAGGGCCCGGAAGAACGCCACGTGCGTGCGCAGAATCGTCTCCCACGCAGCCGGAAACGGCTGCCGCATCACCGCCAGCCGCCGGAGACAGCGCCGGCGCACCCACCAGTAGGCGAGAGGACTCAGCCCCACGAGTAGCCACAGCACCGGGAAGAGCCAGCCCAGCCACGCGGCCATGAGCGCCGCCAGTCCGGCGGCCGCCAGCGCCTCCCGGCGATTGCGCTCATTCATTTCCGTCGTCACCAGCATCGGCCAGTTCTCCTGAGGGAAAGCACCGCGCGTGCTGCGATTCTACTCCGATGGGACACGCAACGGCCATGAGGACACCGCGTCACGTTCCCGTTCTGCTTGCCATGAGCCAGCGCCAAAATCCTTGCCTCGATTGAGCAGGCAGCCCATTCGACGAGCCGCTCGTCTCCTGCTTCTGCCAGAAGCCATCAGCTCTTCGTCCTTGCCGCTCAGCACTCAATACTCAGCACTGTTCGGTGGCACTCAGCACTTCTTTCACCATTCCCCTTCCTCAGAGGGGGTGAATCTCGCTGAGGAAAGGGTAAGCTGCGGCGGCATGCAAGTCAGTTACAGAAAGGTTGCTGCACCTTTTCTGTCGCACGGGCAGGGCAGATTCAACAGTCAGGACTTTCGGCTCAGCAGTTTTTTCCTCACAGCATCCCCTTGCATCACGCCGCAATGCTTGCGAACATATCAGAAGACGTCATGAACCATTGGATGGCAGAGGAGAGAAGTATGCCCGAACGGCACCACCCGTGGCTCTGGTGCCTCGTTCTGCTCCTGCTGGCCCTCGCCGGCTGCTCGCTCACCACCACCTATCGCTACGCCGATCGAATCATCCTGTGGCAGCTCGACCACTATTTCGACCTCAACAGCAACCAACGTCATGATCTGGCACAACGTCTTACGCCCTTGCTCACCCGACACCGGCATGAGGCTCTGCCACAGTATGAAACCTTCCTTCGCGAGATCGGTCAGCGGATCGAGCAGGGACTCACAGGTCCGGATGTCGATTGGGCCTATGCCACCTATGATCGTCTACGCGCCGACCTCTTTGAGCGTGTCGTAGCCGAGAGCGGGGTCTTTCTCGCCTCGGTGGACGCCCGTCAGGTGCGCACGTTCGAATCGGTTTTGCAGAAAGACAACGCCAAAACCGAACGCCTTGTTCAGAACCCGCCGTCCGAACGTTTGAGCAAGCGAGCTGAGGCCACCCTTGATTGGTTGAAAGACTGGCTGGGGCCGCTGACCAAAGAACAGCAGGAACGGATTCGCGAGTGGAGCCTCGGGCTTCCCGATGTGCAGGAGGTCTTGGTTGCCTATCAGCAACAGCGCCAGCAGGAACTCCTGACCCTCCTCCATCAGCCCCGGACTCCCGAGCGGATCGCCCGAGAACTCCACACCATGTTCGTCTCCCCCGACAAGACCGCTCCACAGTCCTATCACAACGCAGTCCGCCAAATGCGCGAAGCCGCCAAGACCATGGTCCTTTCTATCGATCAGCATGTGACTCCCGAGCAGCGTCACCACGCCGTCACGAAACTCCAACGTCTCATCGACGCAGGCTCAGCACTTCCTTGGAGCCATTCTTTAGCCTCACGTCCCCCCGACAGGCGAGGTGATTTCCACGCATTAAAGAGGTATTCTAGGCGCCCATGGCCACTCCCGAAGACAAAGCGCGCGAGCATATCGACCAGGCACTGGAGCAGGCGGGCTGGAAAGTCCAAGACTACAAGAGCACCAATCTTCATGCTGGACGAGGAGTGGCCCTCAGAAACTTCCCCCTCGTAAGCGGGCACGGCTTCGCGGATTACCTCCTGTATATAGATGCGAAAGCCGCCGGAGTTGTTGAGGCGAAGAAGGAAGGGTTCCCGTTAGTCGGCGTGGAAGTCCAGGCCGAGAAATACAGCAAGGGGCTTCCTGCCGACCTACCCGCCCATATCCGACCCTTGCCGTTTCTCTACCAGAGCACCGGCGTGGAAACGCGCTTCACGAACGGCCTCGATCCCCAACCCCGCAGCCGCCCGGTGTTCAACTTCCATCGACCTGAGATGCTTGCGGCCATGATCCCGCAGTGCTGCGAGGAACCAAGAGATCTGCATGGCGCATCCCTGGCAGCAGAAGCAGCACCGACGCTCCGTGGCCGCTTGAGAACGCTGCCGCCACTCAGCACTACCGGACTCTGGCCTGCGCAGATCACCGCCATCAACAATCTCGAAAAGTCGCTGGCCCAGGATCGCCCTCGTTCCCTCATCCAAATGGCCACCGGCAGCGGCAAGACCTTCACGGCTATCAACTTCATCTACCGGCTGATCAAGTTCGCCGGGGCCAAGCGCGTGCTCTTCCTGGTCGATCGCGGCAATCTGGGCGACCAGACATTGAAAGAGTTTCAGCAGTACGTTTCGCCCTACAACAACTTCAAGTTCACCGAAGAGTTCATTGTCCAGCGGCTGGCGGGCAATACCCTGGATACCACCGCGCGGGTCTGCATCAGCACCATCCAGCGCATGTATTCCATGCTCAAGGGGCGGGAACTGTCGGAGGAGGACGAAGAAGCCTCCGTCTCCGGCCTCGAACGGCTCTTCAAGCAACCAGAACCCATCGACTACAACCCGGCTATCCCCATCGAGACTTTCGACATCATCGTCACCGACGAATGCCATCGGTCTATCTACAACCTCTGGGCGCAGGTGCTGGAATACTTCGATGCTCACCTCATCGGCCTCACCGCCACGCCCAACAAGCAGACCTTCGGCTTTTTCAATCAAAACCTCGTCATGGAATACAACCACGAGCAGGCCGTGGCCGACGGGGTCAACGTCAACTACGACGTGTACCGCATCCGCACCGCCATCACGCAGGCAGGCTCCACGGTCGAAGCCGGGTATAGCGTGCAGGTGATGAATCGGGAGACGCGGACGAAGCGGTGGGAGAGACTCGACGACGACTTCGCCTACGATCCCGACCAGCTCGACCGCGACGTGGTCGCCCCGGA
>JARFPM010000057.1 GCA_030444405.1 Nitrospira sp. | reverse complement strand
TCCCCTGCCCTCCACCAAACCTCGCTTGCGCGTACCGCGCGCTTTTTATTACGATTGTTGCGCGCGGATAAACCCCGCCCATGAAGTTTCTCTTCAGTGCCTTGCTCGTGGCGGCGGCTCATTAGGCGAAGCCCATCTTCATTGCGCCGTCGGAGAAACGCCTTTAGTAATCTTCAAATTGAGTGCGTGCCGCCGGCTAATTATCGCTGTATCGTCATCATTTCCAGCGGAGAAGACCCGCCGGCAGTTGTTTGCTCTTCCTCGCCTCGACAGCCAGATGCCACCTACGCCTGGTTCAGGCGTACAATAATCGCCCATATGCCTCTCTCCCCCTTGATTCGATTCGGTACTTCAACGTGGACCTACGAAGGCTGGCAAGGCCAGATCTATCAGCGACGGTACGCCAAGACGACATTCGCACGAGAATGCTTAGGAGAGTATTGCCAATACCTCTACAACGACGAACCGCTCTTTCGCACAGTCGGGAACGACTCCTCCTTCTACCGCCCACCGACGGCCAACCAACTTCGTCACTACCTGAATCAAATTCCAGAAGACTTCGAGATGAGCTTCAAGGTTTGGGAGGAGATCACCATCCCACACTTTGCGCGGCACGTCCGCTACGGCTCAAAATCCGGACAATCGAATCCCCGATTCCTTGATACGAAGCTGTTCAACGACCTGGTCCTGGCCCCATACCGGGAGGCTGAGTTTGAGCCTCATATGGGACCGTTCATCTTTGAGTTTCAGAGGCACGGCCTGACCAGCCGGGAGTTCTGCACGAAACTCGATCGGTTCTTTAGCGAGATCCCGCAGAACTTCAGCTACGCGGTTGAAATCCGCAATGCAGGCTTGCTCGAGCCGGGCTATAGAAAGGTCTTAGAGAGCCACCGCGTGGCGCATGTGTACAATCACTGGTCTTATATGCCACCTTTACTGCAACAGCACACACGGATGGAAAAACAATTCACAGCGCCGTTCATAGTCATCCGCCTGCTCACGCCGCTCAACATGCCGTACGAAGTCGCAAAAAAGCGAGCCGCGCCTTATAACAAGATCGTGGGAATATTACCTCAGATGCGGAAAGAAACCGTGAACCTCATCAAGCAGGCCGCGGGCGAAAACCGGCGGGCCTATGTGTTGGTGAATAATCGATCGGAAGGAAATGCACCATTGACGGTCCAAGCGCTCGTAAGCGCTCTACGCCATGAAGAAGAACGGTGAGTATGAGATTCCATCATGCCGGACTGATAATCGCCTCGCCGTCTGGTTTGGCATCATCGATGAAAACACGGCGACCGTCGACCCGTAGTCGGCCTTCGGCAAAAAGCTGCACGGCGCGAGGATAGATTTTGTGTTCTTGCACGAGGATTCTGGCGGCAAGTGTTTCGGCTGTGTCATCGTCGAGGATCGGCACGGCCGCTTGAATAATGATCGGCCCTTCATCTACTCCTTCCGTCACGAAATGAACCGTGCAGCCCGCCAATTTGCAACCCCAATCAATGGCCTTCTTCTGCACGTCCAATCCAGGAAATGACGGCAGCAGGGAGGGATGAATGTTCATCATACGATTGGCATAGGTATTGACCAAAACCGCTGTGACAATCTTCATGTAACCTGCGAGCAAGACGAGTTCGATCTCATGCTGCTGAAGTGTTTCCAGTAACGATCGATCGTACGCTTCGCGACTGTCAGGCCGTCCGGCAAAGGGCTTTGGATCGACGAAAATATCGGTTAGCCCGTGCTTCCGAGCCCGTTCCAATGCCATCGCGTCCTTTCTATTGCTAATGACCGCCACAATCTGGGCCCGCAGCTGTCCCATATCGATCGCGTCGATGATGGCTTGCAGGTTGGAGCCCCGACCGGATGCCAGTACCGCTACCCTCAATGGGGTTGTTCGACTAATCGACATACTCGACCTCAGGCTCATCCCCCGTGGAGGAAATGATTTCGCCGATCTGCCAGCCATGCTCTCCCAGCGCCGTGGCATGGGTCAGCACTCCGGACACTGAACCAGGCGGTACCACAAGGATCAACCCAATGCCCATGTTAAAGACCCGGTACATCTCTTCACGATCAACCAGTCCTAAGCGGCTCATCACGTCGAAGATCGGCGGCACTAACCAGGCTGATCGAGTGATCCTCGCCCGCACACCCTTAGGGAATACCCGTGGCAAATTCTCCGTGATGCCCCCACCGGTAATATGCGCGATACCTTTGATCGGAAATTGCGCGACGAGCGCCAAGATTTGTTTCGCATAAATTCTGGTGGGTTTCAGTAAAACCTCCCCAAGTGAACCATCAAGCTCAGGGAGACGACTGGCAACGGTCAGTTTGGCTTGCTCAAACAGCACTCGCCTTGCCAGGGAGTAGCCGTTGCTATGAAGTCCTGAAGAAGCTAACCCTATGACCGCATCACCGGTCACAATATGCCGACCATCGATGATCTTCGGGCGATCGACGGCACCGACGGCAAAACCGGCCAGATCATACTCTCCATCAGGGTAGAAGGACGGCATCTCGGCGGTTTCACCCCCGATCAGCGCACACCCGGCTTGACGGCAGCCTTCGGCGATACCAGCGACCACTTCCTGAGCCTTCGACACGGATAACTTCCCGGTCGCGAAATAGTCCAGAAAAAACAGCGGTTCTGCTCCGCTTACTGCAATATCATTGACACACATCGCCACCAGATCAATCCCGACGGTGTCGTGTTTATCCATCATGAAGGCGATCTTCAGTTTGGTCCCGACCCCGTCGGTTCCCGAGACAAGCACCGGTTCTTTGTATTTGCCGGGTTGGAGGCCGAAGAGACCGCCAAAACCTCCTAAGTCGGTCAGGACCTCGGGACGAAACGTTGATCGAACAAGCGGCTTGATGCGATCGACAAACTCATCGCCTGCGTCGATATCCACACCTGCATCACGGTAGGTCGTCATGAATAGATGTCCGGATGGCTATGGCTAAGGTTGGTTTAGGACCCGGAATTAGATATCCTCGGGGGCGCATCTTAACGGAGGGTCCGACGGAGGTCAACGCACCCAGCAAAATCGTCTCGCAGGATCTCCCTTTCTCCCAGTCTTCCGCTTTTTCCTTGCTGCTCTAAGAATAGGCCCTATACTAGCCTTGTTACATCTGTGGACGGTCTTCGGGCCAACGAACCACCCAAGGAGGGGCTGGTGGCGATTTTAATAGTCGACGACTCTCCCGATGAGCGCCTGCTGCTTCATCATATTCTCAAGAATGCCGGGTTCCGAGACTTGATCACGGTCTCTTCCGCCGGCGACGCTTTCATGCAATTGGACCTGGATCACGCTGGTGCCAACGGGATCAAGGTCGACGTCATTTTGATGGATATCAAGATGCAGGACATGGACGGAGTCGAGGCCTGTCGCCGCATCAAAGCCGTCGATGCGTTTGCAGGGATTCCGGTCATCATCGTGACGGCACGGAGCCAAAAGGACTGGCTCCAGGCGGCATTTGACGCCGGGGCGACGGACTACATCAGAAAACCGGTGGAACAGGTAGAGCTCCTCGCACGAGTGAAATCTGCGTTCAAGCTCAAGCAAGAAACGGCAGCAAGAAGGAGTTGGGAACAAGAGGTCACGAAAACCATCACTGACCTCGACCGCACGCTGCGCGACATCGCCACATTGCAACAACTGATCCCGGTGTGCCCATCGTGTAGAAAATCTCATCCTGCGCAGATGTCCGAGACCGCCCTGAACGAATACGTGCAGGCCCACCCAGAGACAAAGTTCCAGGATCTCATCTGCCCCACGTGCGTAGGGCGCTGATCCTGTCCCGTCGCCGTCTTCCTTAGCCCTCCGGCCGCATCTCTACATCGAGCAGCTTGATCTTCCGGTGCAGATGACTTCGCTCGATCTTGAGATCTTCAGCAGTCCGTGAAATATTCCAGTGGTGTTCCCGGAGTTTGCGACTGATGTATTCTTTTTCGAAAGCATTCCGGGCATCTCGAAGCGAATCGTAGGATTTTGTGAGAAGTGGGTTGGGCGCCTGATTGCCCGTCGGCACCACGGCGGCGGTTCGTCCCTGTAACGACAGGGTGGCTTGGGAGGCATCGATCACAAACCCCGGCACCATGATCATGAGCCGCTCAATCAAATTCCTTAGTTCCCGTATGTTCCCGGGCCATTCGTATTGCTGAAACACGGCCATCGCCTCCGGCGAGACTTCCTTCATCCGCAACCCTTGCTCCTCGACATGCGTCTTCATGAAATGCCGAACAAGAGCCGGGATATCTTCCCGCCTCTCCCGCAGTGGAGGCACGATAATCGGAACCACGTTGAGGCGGTAGTACAGATCCTCCCGAAATTGTCCTTTCCCGATTTCATTTTCCAAGTCCTTGTTGGAAGCCGCCAACACCCGCACATCAACCTTCATCAATTTGGTCCCACCGACTCGCGTGAACTGCTGTTCCTGTAAAGCCCGCAAGACTTTCGCCTGCGTATTGAGGCTCATGTCACCGATTTCGTCCAGAAACAGCGTGCCCCCGTCGGCCTGCTCGAACTGACCGCGCTTCATGGATGTGGCTCCGGTGAAGGAGCCCTTTTCGTGACCGAACAATTCGCTCTCGATCAACGTCTCAGGGATGGCTGCACAATTGACGGCCACGAATGGATGGTCCGATCTGGTGCTGCGCATATGGATGGCTCGAGCGACCAACTCCTTCCCCGTTCCATTCTCGCCCCCGATCAACACCCGACTGTTCGTCGGGCCCGCCGTTTCGATGAGCTCCCGTAACCGCTGCATGGCCGGAGATTGCCCGACCAACTCGAACTTTTGCTGGACCTTGGTCCGCAGCGACCGGTTCTCCTGCGCCAATCGGAATTGCTCCAAGGCGTGTTTGACACGAAGCGTGACATTTTCCAGCGACAACGGCTTCTCGATGTAGTCGTATGCACCCAGCTTGATGGCTTTTACGGCCGTTTCGATGGACCCATGCCCGGAGATCATCATGACCTGCGTCGTAGGCACAAATTCTTTCACCCGCCGTAAGGTCTCCAGCCCGTCCATCTCCGGCATCCAGATATCCAGAATCATGAGATCCGGTGGGTCGGCTCCAAATATTTTCAGCGCCTCAACCCCATTGGCGGCTACCGACACTTCATACCCTTCATCTTCCAGGATACTTCGCAGGGACGTGCGGATCGCTTCTTCGTCGTCCACCACTAAAATCGATGCCGACATGACCTCTCTCTCCTTACCACGTACCCCTCACCGCCCTACACTGGCAAATCGAACGTAAACACGGCTCCCTTCGGGTGATTATTCCCGACATGGATCTGTCCTTCGTGATCTGTGATAATCCTGCGGACGATCGCCAACCCCAACCCAGTTCCGGTCTTCTTACGGGTAAAATAAGGCACAAACAACCGTTCTTGATCCTCAGGTGCGATGCCGGGTCCCTCATCCGCCACGGTGACGACCGCGCGACGCCGTTTCGAATCATACTTCGTCCCGACCCACAGCCGCCCTTTCTGATTCATCGCTTGAACCGCGTTGTCGAAGAGATTGACGAACACACGCCTCAGTTGTTCCCGATCGAAATTGATGAACGGCAGATCTTCGTCCAGGTCCACAATCAGCTCAATATCCTTCTGCGCTTCGCGATAGAGGGTTGCCACTTCCCGTACCACATCGTGCAGGGATTGTCGCGTCATTTGCGGAGCAGGCAGACGGGCGAATTTTGAAAATTCGTCCAGCATCTGTTTCAGACTCCCGACTTCGTTGATGATGACATTGGTGGCATCGTCGAACACCCGTTCAAGATCAGGAGATTTCTCAAAGAACTTCTTGCGCAATCGCTGAGCTGACAGCTGAATAGGGGTCAGTGGATTCTTGATTTCATGGGCCACGCGCTTCGCGACCTCCTGCCAAGCCGCAACTTTCTGCGCTTTGATCAACTCCGTCAGATCTTCAAAGACCAGCACAAACCCCAAATCTTTGTTCGCCTCATCCCGCATCCGAGAACCTTTCAAACCGATCGTAATCAGCTTCCCTTGGATATCCAACTGTGCTTCCAGGTCCAAATCGTCGCGCTCATCGGCCTGCATGCGGTCATAGGCGGTCTGGAACGTGTCGAGACCGAACTCCTTGAACACCTCATTGGCCGACCGTCCTCTGAAGCGGTCGGCATCCAACCCCAGAATGCGCTCGGCCGATGGGTTGAAGGTGGTGATCGTTCCGCTCCGATCGATCGACAAGAGACCGGCGGCGATCGTATCGACGACCGTTTCGATATAGGCACGGCGACGATCCAGCTCGACATTGGTGTTCCGCAGCGTCAGGTTGGCTTCCTCAAGCTTCGATTTACCCCCCTGCAGATCCTGCGTCATCCGATTGAACGATTCGATCAGCGTCCCGATTTCATCGGTCGCCTTGGCGTCGATCTGCACCGACAGGTCACCCTGGGCGACTGCTTCGGTCGCTTCCGCCAACCGCTGAATCGGAACGGTGATCCCGCGTGCCACATAGAACCCAAACCACGTCGCGCCGAAGAGAATCAACACCGCCACGACGGCGACAAAGAGGTACGCCCCGGCCTTTATGGGGTTTTTCATTGCCTTGATCTGCTTGTACGCCGTGTATTGACGACCGATCCCCTCCATCTTGGTCAAGAGAGATTCAGGGACGTAGGTTTCCACGACCACGACCCCGTCTAACTCGCCTCGCCGGCTTCCGGAGGCCACCGGGATGGCAGCACGCACTAACCTTCCCGTCTGGGCCTCCTGAACAGAGGTAAACTCTTGCTTGCCGTTAATGACTTGCAATACCAATTGACTGATCGGCAAATCCAACACCCCCGACGGAATTTCATTATCAAGGGCCTTCGTGAGAGTCTCCATCTTGTTCGAAAACACTTCGATCCCGGCGACGCCGTATTCCATCCGTTTCCGGGCCATCGCGGCGATCAGCAGGTCGCGCTGTACCGAGGCCAGCATATCTTCGCGGAACAGTTCCTGAGCAATGGCCCGTGCGCTGTTGACCGCGAGCGCGACATGCCCCGCGTGCTGCATGCGAGCCACCTCATACGAGTCTTTCATGACCTTCTCGATGTGCTCGCTGAACCATACATCGACGGCTTTATTGACCAACCCGCTCGCAACGAAGGCCAGGAGCAGCGTCGGGATCAATGAGAACCCGATAAACGCAGCGATGAGCTTGGTACGAAATCCTGACCCAACGAGACGGTGCCGGCGCTCGAAATAAGCCTTGATCAGATTCCTGGACAACAGGAGCACCAACACAACGAAACCGATCAGATCTAAATTGACCAGGAGGAGAACCAGTGCATAGCTGGTCGTCGGCAGGAACGAACCGCTCTCTTCGGAGCCAGGCGCAACAACTTGTGAGTAATACAACGTGAGGGCTACGCAGGGTACCAGGAGGATCAGAACGATCCAGACAGGGCGAAGATGGCGTGGTTTTCGCTCCGGTTTCTTGGGTTGGTCAGCCGAAACTGCGCGTACGTGACCCCCCATGACGACGGGTTGAACCTCAGCAAGTCCTCCGGAGGTTCGTCCTAGTGCACCCGTGTGATGATTGAGTTCTGGCATTCACTTGCACTCCGAGCACAGTCAGCACAGGGGAACAAGAGCCTCTCTCACTATAGCCGACTTCCAAGGCAGTCTCAAAGCTTGCCGCACAACTCGCAGCGTCCAAAGACCCAGCGGCACGGAACCCAAAGTTGGAATACTACTTCGGTGATGCCAGCGTGACATACCTCATGCGAAGCGCATAGAGCATGTCGCGCAGGACAGTCTGCTCATCAGGGGTCAGATTGCCTTTCGTCTTGTCTTCCAAGACAGACAACAGATCGATGATTTCTTTGGCTTGGGGCAGGTTGACGGGTATCGGAGTCTGGTGCGGATCCAGTTGCTCGCCCATGAGCATGAGCGACGAGGAGCCCAATGAGATGACAAAGGACGAGAAGGTGACCGGAGGGGCCGGAGGCGTTGGGGATGGTTCGGTCGGTGCAGCAGCCAGAGGCTTTGCCTCCTTTGAGGGCGAAGACGCCGTCGGAGCGGCCTCGGCTCCTCCGCTTGCCCGTCGATCTCGAATGACAAACCCTTGCTCCTCCTCTGCCATATTCCTCTCTCTCCCCATGTTCCGAGATGTTGCCGGTACCCTACCATAGGGTCTACTCGGTCGCAAGCCGTCACTGAGATTGAAGAGGCGGTCATACTCGGTATAGAGTGGCACAATATCGGCGCTGTATAGAGGATGAAGGAGGCTAGTCACCATCACATGTCGACACACTTTACTAGAGTCGTTGAATTGATGGCTGCGCTCCGCGCGCAGGACGGATGTCCGTGGGATCGGAAGCAGACGCACGAGTCTCTGAAACCCTACCTTCTCGAAGAAGCGTACGAAGTGATCGAGACCATCGATCAGCGTGACGAGCAGAAGCTTCAGGAAGAACTCGGGGACGTGCTCTTACAAGTCGTATTCCACAGCCAGATCGCTGCAGAGGCTGAAACTTTTACCATAGACGATGTGCTGGACACGCTCGCCGACAAACTCATCCGGCGGCATCCCCACGTCTTCGGGACTAGCAACCAGGCTGACTCCGTCACCGACGGCGAACAAGTGCTGCACCAATGGGAGCAGATCAAGCGGGCCGAGCGGGAGGCAGCTGGCGGCGCGCAGTCTGCGTTGGACGGCGTGCCGAAAACCTTGCCGGCCCTACTCCGAGCCTATCAAACGCAAGCCAGGGCCGCCCGAGTTGGATTCGATTGGCCCCACAACGCGGCAGGACTCGCACAGATTTTCAACAAAGTTGCGGAAGAAGTCGCTGAGCTGCAGGCGGCGCTGGCTCAGGCCGAAGCAGACAAATCTCCAGACCAGACCAGCGGGCAGATAGAAATCGAGGCGGAGTTGGGCGATATCCTGTTCTCCCTAGTCAATCTCGCCCGCTTCGTGAAGGTGAATCCGGAAGAGGCACTCCGCCGGTCAACCAATCGTTTCGTCGATCGTTTTCACCTAGTGGAGGCACAAGCCCTGGGAAAAGGACGGTCACTAGCAGAAATGACCCTGGCCGAAATGGATGAGCTGTGGGACGAAGCCAAGCGACGGTTACAGAGACCGCAGGACACCGTACCGCACGTCGGCGATCACGCTCCATGATGAAGAACCAAGAGCCCTACGAAGAGGGAAAGCGTGCCGGAGCCCATCCGCTGCTCGTGGTTTTTGGCGTTCTCATCGGACTATGGTTGTTCGTCGCCCTGATCGTTCCCAGTTCGAGGAACAAACAAGCGACCGGTACAGAAGGCCCCAATGTCTCGATCATCGAGGATCCGGAAGCCGCGCCTGTCATGTTCAAAGTTCAGACGACCATCTTGGACATGAACACCCTCGGGTTGGTCGTTCCTGCTCAAGCAACGGATAGCCAGATCGTCGCCCTCTTGAAACGCCTCAAACGAGCACGCCTGGACGGCACCCTCGGTGAGCTGCTCCCATCGACCACACCCGGCCACAAACTCGGTGATCACGCCATCGCCGACATCTTCATCTTTTCAGACAAGCAACTCGCGGAAGCGGATACCATCCGTACGCTGTCTCGAGGGGCCCATGCGCCCGGGACGCTCTATCCGAACGCCGTTCCGTTCGAGGTGGCCATGGAGCAAGTTCGCGGCTACTACCGTATCGACTTGAATGACACCGGCAGCCCGGACAAGGGATCGCTTGGGTTCGCAGACGAATCAGGTGTCCATTCGAAACACTACAAGAGAATCTTTTGACGGCTCGGCCGACGCCTTGTTCAGCGGAGAGTCAGATGCCTAGGCGTCTCCTCACCTCTTCCCGGATAGCTGGTTGATCCGCTTCAAACAACGCCTCTAACTTCGGGAATAGATGGGCCAACGGCCCGATAAATGGCGCCAGCATCGTATCACGTCGTTCTGTCAGCATCCCCTCCCCGTCAGCCACCCGCATCTTCCAGTCGGCAATCGTTTTGGAGAGTATGTTGCTCATCAGCAACTGCTGGCCCGGTGAACCGACAACCATCCCGAAAAGACGACGCTTCAGCACCTCCAGCTCATCCGGTATCGAGACCTTCACGCGCACGCCATGTGGCGTCGCCCACGTAGACCGTTGAATCGAATAGTCGTAGGAAAAGACCTGCTCTCGCGGCTCACGAAATGGACCGTTGATATCCACGATGGCAAAAGTGTTTTCAGTTGATGGCATGGTTCGCTCGCTTTCCTAGGTGACAATGGCGCCTGTATCGACTGTACTATAAGAGCTTGAAGTTCAGGAGGACAAGAGGCTATCTATAGGGGGCAGCGCCATTGAGGGCTGCAGTTTAGCCCAGCATTGAGCAGTTCGTAGTTCCACCATCTCTAGGCCGCGGTGGAGATTAAGAGCAAGAGACAGCTTTCTGATAGACTGATACACTCCGACCGAGATTCCTTCGGGAGACGGCATGGCCAAGAAAGGCTATCCTGGACTTGTCCTGGTGCCGCCCAGCGATCGAACGATCTTACGGCGCCGACTCATACGGGGAGCACTCCTTATCGTTGCCGTGATATGGACAGTGTCCACATTCACAGCGCAGCCTCCTGCCCCTGACAACACCACGGCCTGCCAATACGAGGCCGGTCATCTAAGCACGGGAGGTTCCCCAGAGAACTGCGACCAATCTCCATCGACAACACAGACAGACGCACGTCCGAACGAGTTCGGCCTAACGCAAGTATCGAAAGCTGAAGGCCTGGCAGAATCATCAAATCTTTCGAGTTCGCCCAAGCCAGATCCCGACCCATCGCCAACCCAGCATATCACCGAGCAAAGCTTACGACCCAGACACTCTGATGTAACAGAACACCACGCTGATCAGTTGGCGAGAAACCCAGATAACGAGACATCAACAGCAAGCCGACCATCGGAAAAATCGGTGTCGAATTTAGACGTCGACGCTCAGCTCGCCGCTCAAGGGGATGCCTTCGCCCAGTATCGCCTCGGACGCTATTACGCACAGCGTGATGGGCGACAGACCCCGGAATCAGTCGGTTGGTACAAGAAAGCTTCTTCCGGTCTTCATCGCCTGGCTGAGACGGGCAACGCACAGGCGATGTACGTGCTTGGTGTCATGTATGCCTATGGACGAGGAGTGGGAAGGAATACGGAGGAGGCTCGCCGCTGGCTAACCAGGGCTGTCGAAAACAAGATTACGGCGGCTCAGCCGGTTCTCGCGAGTCTGGAAACGAATCGCAGTACTGACCCCAAATTGCCCACGATCAACCAAGGCAAGAACGTAAGTCAACACCATTGACGCCACATTTGGAGTGATGGGCCTGGATGTGTGGAGTACATCCAGGCCCGTTATGCTATCGGGATTCGATGTGGATCGATACCGGCATGGGATTGGCCAACGTATCGTAAAGAGGAGATAACTTTTCCAGTTCCGCCAACTGCTCCGGTGAGGCATCGGACCTGATGCTGAAATTCACACGCACCGCTTGATACCCTCTTCGGATCTGGCCAGAGAGTCCAAGGAATCAACGAAGACCGATATTCCCTCACTACCTTCGATTCTACAGATTCGACTTTCATTCCTTGTGCTGCAGCATAGCAGACAGGCGATGTCGGGCACTCGCCCTGTCCGCATTTCACATCATTCAAGCACTCCTCATACGAAGGTCACTCTCGATTGAGGGACGAAGGTTTGGCACGAGCATGGGCACCTGTTTCCGATACTCGTCATAGGCGGACCCGTGAACCGTGACCAGATCCCGTTCTTCAAACTGAATGGCGATCAAGATGTACACGGTCGTCGCGATAGAAAAGACAAGATGAGCCGCCGTCATAGTCGGAGTGGCCCAAAACGTCAGCAGCCATCCGACATAGAGTGGATGACGCATATATCGATAGAGGCCGGGCGTAGCGAACTTCAATGGAGTATAGGGTTGGCCCTGGAGATAGAGCCACACCTGCCGCATCCCGAAGAGATCAAAATGATTGATCAGAAACGTCGTCACGAGAACCAACAGCCAACCGCCGGCAAAGAGACTATAGAGCACTCCTCGCGAAATCGGATCCTGCGCATCCCAGATCATCCCTCCCATCGGCTCCCAGACATAAAAGAGCAACAGGAGAGCGAGGCTTGAGAAGAGCACGTAGGTGCTCCGTTCAACCGGCTTAGGAATAAATCGGGTCCACCACTGTTTGAAAGCAGGACGAGCCATCACGCTATGTTGCACCGCAAACAACCCCAGCAGCACTGCATTGACCAGCAGCGCATGACCGAAGGTCACGGTCGCGGCTCCGTCGATGGTCCGATCGAGACCAAAGTTTCCGAGAAAGGCTACTCCGTAGAGAAACGTGGCAAGAAACAACAGATAGCACAGGGTCCCATAGACAAATGCGACAACACGATGCATGGCAGCCTCCTTTTTGTTCATGTGCCGCCCATACGATTGTCGGCGCGGCACGGGTTTGTTAGTTCGTTGATTGCACGGCAATCGCGATTGAGACCGGCACGGGATTCGACACAATGTCGTACACCGGTGAAAACTTTGTCAGTTCCTCTAGATCCTTTGCGGGCGCATCCGACTTTACGGTGAAGTTGGCTCGGATCTGTTTATACCCACGCCGAACTTGATCTGAAAGTCCGAGGAAGCCCTGCAAGTCGAGATCGCCCTCCAGTTTCGATTCGATCGACTCGATATGAATACCGCGTGCTGCCGCATGATAGACAAGCGAGGTCGTTAGGCAAGCGGCCAGCGCATGGAGGACGAACTCCACCGGATTCGCGCCCTGATCCTTTCCGAGCAGCACATGGGGCTCGTCGGCATCGAGCTCGAACGGCTTCGTCCTGGTCGTATCTTCCTGGCCTGCGCCATAGAAGCCCTTGATCGTGGAACGATTGTGCCCCCCGCTGATCCAGCGGTTAACAGCTCGGAACTGCGAGGCCCCTAAATGGGGATTCTGCTGGACGGCCTGAACCGTCCGGCCCAACCGCTCCACCTCGACACCATTGATAATTCCGCTGATCGTTGCCTGTGACATCTGTTTCCCTCCCGTCTGATGTTGGTTAATGGGGCATTGCCGAAAGAAGAGCCGGTCCGCACTCCGGCATATCGATTCCCAGTTCATCCGTGTACCCGCTCAAGCCACAATCGCTGAAACACTTCACCGCACGGTGGCATGACGGTCTGGCGCGAAAGGAACGTACGTGCGATGAAATCTAACGATAACGACTGCCGGCGGTTCCAGGATGCCAAGGACAACACTCGCGCCAGAAAGCAGTACCCAACGACAATCCTGGCGGTTGTTCCGACCAGTTGCACCCAATGAATCCACTGGAGTGGTCCCCATAATCCGGCAAACAACAACCCCACATAGGCAAGCCGCACCTGCACTGGGAACGACATGACGTCTCGCGTCAGCCAGATCACATGGGCGATCTGAACAGCGCACAACAACATCGCCAGATACACTCCCGCCGTCCATCCCAGGAGACAGGCGCCGAGTAATCCCACCGTCATGAACCAGTACCACCAGCCGAGATCGCGATTCCTCGTCATCATCCACCTCCTGATGCTCATCACTGCGCTGCTGCTGTGCCACCACAGCAGCATTGATGCCATGCCTCAATGATGAGACTGTATGATGGTTTTTCAATGAGTTAACGGTCGAATGGAGCAAGAAGAGGTCTCATGGAATTTCACGAGTCGTGAAATCTCATGAGTGCATTTGCGAGATTTCGCAAAGAAACGATGCTCGAACCGTCTGTGACGCCCAGCCAATAAGTTCAGCGCGTGGCAGGTTTTTGAATGTTTAGTGCTTTCATACGGGAGGAAAGGGTGGAAGCATTGACGCCCAGCAATTTCGCCGCACCGTGTTCACCTGATACTTTCCACTTTGTGGCCTCGAGCGCACTGAGGATATTGGTGCGCTCGAGTTCTTCCAGTTCTTTCATGGTGCGAATCGTCCCTGTCTCTGGGTGACCAGCTCGGTCAACTGAGGAAGGTTGTATGGTTGGTTCAGGTAATGCACGCTCCAGATTCAGCCGGCCGTTAATAGCCGTGATCACGGCGCGTTCTACGACATTCTGCAGCTCGCGCACATTGCCAGGCCATCCGTAACTCTTCAGCCGGCCTATATTCTCAGCGTTCAGTGGAGTAATAGAGCGCCTCATTTTGTCGGCGAACCGCTGTGCAAACACCGAAGCCAGCCGCACTACATCGCCACCGCGCTCGCGCAAGGGCGGCAGATGGAGCGGAAAGACGTTGAGCCGATAGAACAGATCCTCCCGAAACTTTCCCTCACTCACAAGCTTTGGTAAGTCACGGTTGGTCGCGGCTAGCACCCGCACATCCACTTTTCTGGTTGAGGCACTACCAATGGGATCAAACTCACCTTCCTGGAGCACCCGGAGCAGCTTGGCCTGCAGATCGATGGCAAGGTCTCCTATCTCGTCGAGAAAGATAGTGCCCTTGTCGGCCAACGCGAAACGGCCTTCTCTCTTCTTGGTTGCGCCGGTGAAGGCACCCGCTTCGTGACCGAATAGCTCGCTCTCGATTAATGTGGCAGGGATCGCGGCGCAATTGACGGTGACCAACGGTCGTCCCCGACGAGCGCTGGCCGCATGGACGGCGCGGGCCACAAGTTCCTTGCCGGTTCCGGTTTCTCCCGTGATCAGCACGGTCGCATCGGTCCTCGCCACTTGGGCAATATCCTGGAGCACTCGCTGAAAGGCCGGACTCTCGCCGAGCAAGGCGCCGTCCTGATGGAGTGCCTGCAGTTCTTCCCGGAGCAGTTCGGTTTCGGCAGTGAGCGACTGGATCGTCTCCTCTGCTCTCACGCGATCATAGATATTACGAAGAATAAGCGTCGTGAATTTTCGGCGGTGCAGCTCAAAACGGGACAGCGTCGCCTCCGCTGGAAACGATTGGCCTCCTGGGCAGCGAGCAGTGAGCCCTCCAGGAATCCACATGGATCGGTGTCCCTCGGGACGCTTGTCTAATTCGTCTGTCAGTGCGAGCAACCGATCGGCATCATTAGAACGCACGAAACGTCGAAAATCCTGACCGATCATCTCGTTCGCGCGACAACGAAAAGTTTTTTCGCTTGCAGGATTCACATGCGTAATATGGAGATGATCGTCCAATTCAATGATCGCGTCCATCGCACTGGACAGAAGTCGACCGACCTTTTCTTCCCGCTCGTGCACCTCCGCTTCCGCACGCATCCGCTGGAGTTCAGCTGCTGCGCGCGCGGCGAAGATCTGGAAAATCGCATGGACTCGCGGTTCTTCTGGAATCGGCCGACGGTCGATCACCGCCATATGCCCGAGTACCTGGCCGTCGGTGTCCTGGAGCGGCACGCCCATGTAGCTGACGGCCCCTGCTGCTTTCAATTCCTCCTCACGGGGGTAAATCTCAAGAATCCGATCCGGAAAATGCACCAGCTTGGCCGTATCGATCACCCGCTCGCAGGGCGTCCCCGCGATGTCCACTTCATAGTCCGTGACCCACTGGCCGTCCATCCAGAACGCAAGAGCGCGAAGGCGGCGCAACTCGGGGAAGTATTCCGTCACCCAAGCACCGTGCGTGCCGAGAGCCTTGGCCAGGTTCTGGACCAGAGCTGCGAAAAACTGTTGCCCTGTTTCCGTTGCGGTGCCTTCGAGAATCGCGCGCAAGGCGACGTCGGTCTCAAGGTCCTGGAGAGGTGTGGAGCGGCCCGATGGGGGAGCTGTCATGGGGCAAAAGTATGGAGCGAGATGCGAGACAGATGCAAGAGGCCTAGGCGGAAGTATTGTGAAGAGTTCTGTTGCACCTCTCAATGTGACCTCGTATGATGCGCGTCACCATGGACACCGTCACCCGCATCAAGACCAAAACGCCGAGTCCCTACAAGCTCATACACATCGAAACGGACACGCACGACACGAGCACCTTTCGCTTCGAGCTTCCGGCAGACGCCATGCTGGACATGCTGCCAGGCGATTTTCTCTACGTCCATGCGACGATCAACGGCAAACAGGTCAAGCGGCCGTACACGCCATCGTCACTGCCTGGCACGACGGGTTTCTTCGATCTTACGGTCAAGCGCTATGACGCTGGTTCCGTCTCGAAGTACCTGCACGGTCAGCAGATCGGAAATACGGTGTTGATGAGCGGGCCGAACCCCGGTGGACACTGGGTCGACGGCATGGGGAAGCGAGTAGGCTTTGTGGCGGGAGGTACAGGCATCACGCCAATGATCTCCATCATCCGCTGGATCCTGACCAACAAAATCGATGCAGAGTTATCCCTGATCTTTGCCAACAAGACTGAGGCGGACATTATCTTCCGACAGGAGTGGGAACGAAATGTCCGAGACTATCCAAACTTTCATTGCCACCATGTCTTGGAACAGCCGCCTCCCCGGTGGGAAGGCAGCACAGGTCGCGTCACCCCTGAAATTCTTCGGCGAGACCTTCCTGCTCCAGACTCCGACACCTGTATTTTCCTCTGTGGCCCGCCGCCGATGGTCGATGCTTTGGAAACCACACTTAAAGAGCTCGGCTACCCGGAACAGGCCATCATCCTTCCATGAAACATCACTGACTGCTCCATTACATTGATGCACTATTCCCCAGCAATCCGCCCTAGGATGCAGACTTTTGCCTCAGACTTCTTCATCATTTCTCCGCTTGGTTCTCGTATCTCGTTGAATAATATTTGAATTGCGCAGGCATGTTCTTCGCTTCTGCCTTTTTGAAGGAGGGTGTACTGTGGAGGCATCTTGACGCCGCAAGTCTAGCCAACAAACGCATTCGAGACGGAACTCCTCGTCATCACTCACAGGAGGTCGCCATGCCTCAGAGCCGATTGCTATCTCAGGTTACCCACACAATCGTCAGCAAAGCCCTGAGCCAACGCATTCAACGGCTGGCAGAAAAAGTTCGCGCCAATGGAGGCCAACCGCTGGACCTCGTATTCCCTGATGGCTCACGACTCAATTTCGGCCAGGAACCCCGCGTCGTCATGGAGATTCGCGACCCAGATCTCTTACCGGAGCTGACCCACCCGACACTTGGATCACTGGGTGAAGCGTTCGTCGATGGGCGTATTGACATCGACGGCGATATTATGACCGTGATCGCCTGTGCCGAGCGACTGGTGGAGGCCGGCGGTTCACCGATCATGTCTCGTATCAGCCCGGGCTTGTCCAACCATACGCCCGATCAGGACCTTGCGGACATTAAGCACCACTATGACGTCGGCAACGAATTCTACAGCCTGTGGCTCGATGAGCGCATGGTCTACTCCTGCGCCTACTTTGAGACCGGCGAGGAAACGATCGATGAGGCGCAACGACACAAGCTCGATCACATCTGCCGTAAGTTACGCCTGCAACCGGGCGAACGTTTTCTGGACATCGGTTGCGGGTGGGGAGGTCTTATCCTATACGCCGCACAGCAATACGGTGTACAGGCAACGGGCATCACGTTGTCGGACAATCAATTTGCCCTCGCGAAGGAACGTATCAGAGCAACTGGGCTTAACGGACGTGTCGAGGTCTTACTCCTGGATTATCGTGATGCCCTGTCTCGTTTCGGCGAAGCCACGTTCGACAAGGTGGCGAGCGTCGGCATGTTCGAGCA
>JARFPM010000012.1 GCA_030444405.1 Nitrospira sp. | reverse complement strand
GTCGGGTATTCAGCCAAACAGTGGTTGCTGACTGTGCGCACATGGACTGGGGTCGTTGATTGTGATCGCCCGCACCTGCCAACAGGGCAAACCCTAGCGATCCTTGAAGGTTCCGGCGTATGAGTGCTGTACCAGTCCAGACGTTTGCACACCTCTGGATTGAATCCATTGTGCTGTTTCTCGAGTCAAAGTAATAAGGAGCTCTGTGTATGGCCTATTCCTCTTCACGCTCCTTATCCTGCCGTCCTGTGCCGCGTAATTCGCCAAGCTATCGATGCCAATGATGGATAGTTTTTCCCACCTTGCGGTAGACTTGGCCGCCTTACGAACGAGCTGGAACAGAAGTGCGAAGTAGCCTCGAATTCAGGAGTTCATATGGCGATTCCCGACTACCAGACGATTATGCTCCCGCTTCTTCAATTTCTAAAGGACGGGAAGGAACACAACATTGGTGAGGTCGTTGATTCACTAGCTGACCAGTTCAAACTCTCCACGGAAGATCGCCAACATCTTCTTGGGAGTGGCCAGCAAACCGTTATTCGCAATCGGGCAGGCTGGGCCAGAACTTACCTTAAAAAGGCCGGCCTTCTCGAATCGACGCGGCGTGGATTTTTCCGCATCACTGAAAGAGGTTACTCAGTTCTCGCGTCAAAACCTGGGCGCGTCGATGTGAACTACCTGGAGCAGTTTCCAGAATTTGTCGCATTCCGCGAGCTGCGACATGAGCGCCGGGATGAAGCCGTCGTTCCAGTGTCTGTTTCCACTGATGCCACGCCAGAAGAAGCTCTTGATGGCGCCTATGCGCGTCTCCGACTAGACCTTGAAGGTGACCTTCTTGATCAAGTGAAAAGTGCATCTCCGTCCTTCTTTGAGCGTCTCGTCGTTGAACTACTTGTTCGCATGGGATACGGCGGGACACTTCAAGACGCCGGGCAGGCTGTGGGCAAGAGTGGAGACGGAGGCATTGACGGGATTATCAAAGAAGATCGCCTAGGCCTAGATGTGATTTACATCCAAGCAAAGCGGTGGGAGTCCACTGTTGGTCGTCCGGAGATCCAGAAGTTTGCGGGGGCCCTTCAGGGGCATCGCGCACGCAAGGGCGTATTCATCACGACGTCATCATTCTCTGCCGACGCTCTTGAGTTTGCGGCAAGGATTGACAGCAAGATTGTGCTCATTGACGGACCTGCCCTTGCAAAATATATGATCGACCACAATGTCGGAGTATCCCTCGCCAGATCATACGAGATAAAGAAGATTGACTCAGACTACTTCAGCGAAGAGTGAGGGCGAATGAGTACCGAATACAAGTGGGCGGGACTGTGCGGTGAGATGATAGGTAACTCAGGTGCCGTTCGATCCCGTCGTGGTCGATATGATCGTCTTTCACTGGCGAGATCTACAGCACCCGCCAGGTGCGGCCGTCGTTTTGGATCAACCGGTCGGCTTCGACCGGGCCCCATGTGCCGGCTTGGTATTCAGGCAGCCACCGTTGTCCCGACTTTTCCCAGGCTTCGAGGATCTGGGTGATCCAGGCCCAGGATGCTTCCACGGCATCGCGCCGCATGAAGCGAGAGGCATCTCCCGCCATCACGTCGAGCAGAAGGCGTTCGTAGGCTTCAGGGGATGGCCGACCGAATACCTCTCCGTACTTGAAATTCATTTCTACCGGATGGGTTTGTGCACGGGTGCCAGGAACTCGTGAAACGATGCGGAGCGAGAGCCCTTCTTCCGGCTGAATTTTCAACGCCAACACGTTCGGAGCCTGAGGATTCTGTGCATTGGCATTGAAGAGGATCTGCGGGATTTCTTTGAATTGCACGGCGACTTCGCTCGCACGCAGGGGCAACGCTTTCCCTGTTCGTAAGTAGAACGGCACGCCGGACCAGCGCCAGTTTTCCACGAAGCATTTCACGGCCACATAAGTCTCGGTGGTGGAATCGGGCTTCACGCCTTTTTCCCGGCGATAGCCGGGCACCGGTGTGCCGTGGGCAGTTCCCTCTGTGTATTGGGCCCGCACGGTAAACTTTTCCACGTCCTTTGCCGTGATGGGTCTCAAGCATCGCAGGACTTCCATCTTGGCGTTTCGGACAACGTCGGGGTCCAATGAATAGGGCGGCTCCATGGCAACGAGACAGAGCAATTGCAGTAAATGGTTCTGAATCATGTCGCGCAGCGCGCCGGCTTCTTCGTAGTAGCTTGCCCTGGTTCCCACACCTTCCGCTTCGCTCACCGTGATTTGGACATGGTCAACGTATTTGTGGTTCCAGATCGGCTCGAAAATGCTGTTGGCGAAGCGCACGACCATGAGATTCTGAACGGTCTCTTTGCCGAGATAGTGGTCAATCCTGAAAATCTGGGATTCGTCGAAGACGCGGCCGGTGACTTCGTTGATGGCCTGTGCGGAGGCGAGATCGCGCCCAACCGGCTTTTCTACGATGATGCGTGTATAGGGAGAGCGAGCACCCGGGGTTCCCGCGAGACCGGATTGGGAGAGGCCTTCGCAGACGGCTGTAAAGGAGCTGGGAGGGATACTGAGATAGAAAATACGATTCGCCGGCAATTGAAACCGTCGCTCCAGTTCCTCGACCCGCTCTTTCAGTCGCGCATAGGTCTGTGCGTCGTCGTTTCCTCCTGCCAAGTAGAACAGGTGCTGAGAAAAGGCATTCCAGGTATCTTCGATTAACGCTTGCCGGGAATGTTTGACGACGCCGTCGCGGACGCTGGCTCGGAACTCTTCGTCGCTCATGGGGGTGCGGCCCAGGCCGATCACGACATAATTCGATGGCAACAATCCATCGAGGAGGAGGTTGTAGACGGCGGGAATCAGGCGCCGACGGGCCAAGTCGCCTGATCCTCCGAAAATCACCAGAGTACAGGGCTCAACCGGCGGCAGCGGTTCCTGCGCGGGGTGGATGTCGATTCGCTGACTATTCGCTTGAGCCATCAGGATCTCCTCAATGGGGCTAGGCCGTCACCGTCGGACCGCGTGGCCACCAAAGGCATTCCGCAGGGCCGCCAGCATCTTTTCGGCGAATGATTCTTCCTGTCGCGATCGAAACCGCGTGAAGAGCGCCGTCGTGAGGGTGGGAACCGGCACGTCCTTCTCGATGGCATCGGCGATCATCCAGCGGCCTTCTCCGGAGTCTTGAACATAGCCTTTCAGATTTTCCAGCTTTTGATCGTCTTTGAGCGCGCCCGCGGCCAGTTCCAATAACCAGGACCGGACGACACTCCCATGCATCCAGAGATCGGCAATGCGCGCCAGATCAAGTTTGTATTCGCTCTTCGACATCAACTCAAATCCTTCCGCATAGCCTTGCATCATGCTGTACTCGATGCCGTTGTGCACCATCTTCACATAGTGCCCGGCACCGACCGCGCCGACATGGGCCCAGCCGTTTTCAGGCGCCAGGGTCTTGAACGCCGGTTCAAGCCGTTTGACGGCTGCATCTTCTCCGCCGACCATGAGACAATAGCCGACTTGCAGTCCCCAGATCCCTCCACTGGTTCCCGCATCGACATAGTGAATACCTTTTTTCTTCAGCTCGGCAGCGCGCCGCACATCGTCGTGAAATCTGGTATTTCCCCCGTCCACGATGATGTCGCCGGCTTGCAGGAGAGCGGCCACAGCCTGGATGGTTTCTTCGGTAGGGGCTCCGGAAGGAACCATCACCCAGACGACACGCGGGGCACTCAGCTTTCCGGCGAGATCAGAGAGGGACGAAGCACCGATACAGCCCTGGCTCTCAGCCTGTTTGATCAACTCGTTGGATCGATCATAGACCACCAGGCGATGTTGATCGCGCCGAAGGCGCGTTACCATGTTCATCCCCATCTTACCGAGTCCGATGAATCCGAGTTCCATAAGAGAGCTCCTTGGTTTGTCGCCAGTCACAGCGAATGCGGCGCCCGTTGATCGATCTGCAGCCCGGTGGGGCCCCTCTCACGTTGCAAGCCAAACACGTTCCTCACATAAGAGAGAACCGGTTGTATGTACTGCTCCGGTCAGTCGATGCGAGCAGGATTTGGAATATCCTTAAAGAGGAGATCGGCAAATTGACGGCCAAAGTTGAGCCGATCGGTAAGGGTAGTGGCCGTCAAGAATTGTCCAGCCAGGTCGGCGAGCGCCGGCTCGCGCGAAAACATGAACCGATGAATATCCACCGGGGCGACCAACCAAAACCCTCTCAAACGAAAGAATGCCGAGATACAATCCTCGTAAAACAGCGTCAATAGGTAGTGGGCCGTTCCCGGCTTGTCCACGAAGTCCTGCGCCTTGCCCAGCAGGTGATAACACTCGGCCTTGAGGCGAATCTGTTCGTTGATCGAAGCCGGTGGCGGACCTTGGCGAAAGCGGTGGTGAACCTTTTCGAGCAGTTTCGCGCAGATGCCGTCGTGATCGTAAAGGATTCTGCCTTTTCGAAGCAGCGAGGGGAGCCGAAGCGAGTATGCGAGGTCCTCCTCGACGGCGTGGTAGCCATGGTAGCGAATATCTGCCAGGCGGTCGCCGACACGGAGGATTTCGTGACTGTCGGCATCTCCCTTGACGAGGGCGATCAAGTCGATATCGCTGTGGAGCGTGAGGGCCTTCCGGGCTCCAGATCCGACGAGTAGGACGCCGACGAGGTCCCCGCCTCTTCGGCCCTTGATGTGCCGCAGCACGACTTCCACATTGTCTTCAAATCCGGGGGGAGGCGGTGATTCCGGCTGCTCCGGAGGTTCCGGGACTTCAAGCAGCTCGGCGTTCAGTTCTTCACGAGTGGGGGTGATGGTCGTGGTGTGTGTGTCCATAACGTGCTTTCATTCCACTGTAAATGAATAGTATTCGGAAACCATATGAATCGACCAGCGAAGGACCTGCCCGTCGTTCTCGCTAGTCTCCAGTGTTGTGGAGACGCAACAGGCGAAAGACCTGGTCGCTTCGGCATTCTATGGATGGAGGAATATGGTGTCAACGTTGAACGATCAACGTGTGAGGACCTTGGCAAAGACCGCTGCGGCTTCGTCGATCTGCTTGTCCGTGATATGCAGATGGGTGACCGCTCGATAGCTCTGTCCTCCGACGGCGTTGATGAGCACGTCGTGCTCTTTGAGTGCGGCTACCAGTTCGGCCGGAGAGCGATGCTCGTCGACGATGTCGAAAATGATGATATTCGTTTCCACGTGCTGCGGCGAAATCTGAATTGAGGGAATGTGCTGCAGCAGGCGAGCCAGTTTTTTCGCATGGTCATGGTCGGTCTTGAGCCGAGCGACATGCCGCTCCAAGGCATAGATGCCGGCGGCGGCCAGGATGCCTGCTTGGCGCATCGCGCCTCCGTACATACGGCGAAAGCGGCGTGCGCGATCCATGAGTCGCTGGTCGTTGGAAATCAGCAGCGAGCCAACCGGGGCTCCCAGCCCCTTTGAGAGACAGAGGGAGACGGTTTCGAAGTGCTGGGCGTACACCGTCGGAGGCAAGGTGGTGGCGGCCACGGCATTGAAGAGCCTGGCCCCGTCGAGGTGCATTGGAATTCCATGTCTTACGGCGAGGGCTCGGATTTTTTCGATCGTGGAGAGCGGATAAATCGTGCCGCCTCCGGCATTGTGCGTGTTCTCGATGCAGATCAAGGCCGTCGTGATACTGTGCGGATCGTTCGGCCTGATGGCGGCTTCGACCTGCTCGGCCGTCATGATCCCCCGCTCACCGATCACCCAATGAAGTTGCACGCCGGCCAGTGCCCCGGCTGCTCCCTGTTCATAGCGAACGACATGGCTCTTGCTCTCGACGATAATTTCCTGTCCCGGTTGAGCTTGTGATCGGATCGCTAGCTGATTGGCCATCGTGCCGGAGGGGACGAAGAGCGCGAATCGCTTGCCGAGCATGGCTGCCGCCGTATCTTGGAGGCGATTCACGGTCGGGTCTTCGCCATAGACGTCATCGCCGACCTCGGCCCGCGCCATGGCTTTCCGCATGTCCTCCGTCGGCTTGGTAACAGTGTCGCTACGAAGGTCGATCATATGGGCTGTCTCCTGAGAATCCCGTACGGTCTGCGCATTCTAACAGATCTGCCGCTTGCAGGCGAAAGCACACCTGCTACACTGCAGGCTCATGGGAGGACCTGGTCAAACAATTCGTATTCGATGGGCGGACTCTCTCGGCGCGAAGCGGGAAGAACTGGTCCCGTTGGCTTGGGCCTTCGTCTATTTTTTCTGCCTCTTGTGCGGCTACACCATTCTCCGTCCGGTGCGCGACGAAATGGCCATCGAAGGGGGGTTGAAACATCTCCCCTGGATGATGACCGCGACATTCCTCACCATGCTCGCTGCCACGCCGCTGTTTGGGTGGCTTTCGGCGCGATGCTCGCGCTACCGGCTGCTGCTGACCGTCTATGCGTTCTTCATCACGAATCTGTTGGCCTTCTATGCGTTGATGACGAGTCATCTGCATCCGGAGTGGGTGGCTCGTGGATTTTTTGTCTGGTTGTCGGTGTTCAATCTGTTCATCGTGTCGGTCTTCTGGAGTTTCATGGCCGATCTGTTTACACCGGAGCAGGGGGCACGGCTGTTCGGCGTGATTGCCGCCGGGGGAAGCAGTGGAGCGTTGCTCGGCCCGCTCTTCACCACGGGCCTCACCTTTATCTTCCCGATTCCGGTGCTGATGGTGGCATCAAGCATGTTTTTGGGAATCTGCATCGGATGCGTGTATCGATTGGAGCGATGGGGGCGGACACAGACGATCCACCATCGTCAACAGCAGGGCGAGCCGCTTCGCGGCAGCTTGCTCGCGGGCGTCCGTCTGACCTTCTCGTCGCCCTACTTGCTTGGGATCTGCGGCTATCTGACTGTCCTGACCATGACGGCCACGTTTCTGTATCTCGAGCAGACCCGCATGGTCTCAGAACATCTGGACCACCCGGAAGCCCGCACGCGTCTCTTTTCCACGCTGGACTTTGTGACCAATCTCCTGACGTGGTTGACCCAGATCTTCATCACCAAGCGGGTCATCAGTCGGTTCGGCCTCGTGGCACCCTTGTTGTTTCTTCCTCTGGTTAGTTTGGTGGGATTTGTAGGAATTGGTGTGTGGCCAAGCCTTGCTGTCTATGTGGCTTTTTCAGTGTTGCGGAGGGTGGGGGAGTACGCGCTATCAAAACCGGCGCGCGAAGTGTTGTTTACGGTCGTCAGTCGCGAAGAAAAATATAAGGCCAAAAACTTCATCGATACAGCCATCTCGCGCGGCGGCGACGCATCGACCGCCTGGCTCGTGACGGCGGTGAAGGCCCTTGGTGCTATGCCCACTCACATCGCTTGGGCATTGGTTCCATTGATGGGGGTGTGGGCCTGGCTCGCCACTGTACTGGCGCGCCAGCAGAAGCGCCGGTCGGCATCAGCCTTATCTTCGACGACAGGGAGTTCTCGCAGTACCGTATGAGTCGGTATTGTTTGTTTCGGACTGCATCCTGTTAATCCCGAATGACCACAGAGCCGATCACGTAGGAACTGGCTCGTCCCGACTTGGTTCCTCGGATCCGAACCTCCGATACATCGCGCGCATGCTCACGGATGTTCCAGGTGCTGCCAGCCTTCAGCTCAGGCCAGAACCACCAGGTTCCATCGCGTTTCCGGAACCAGAGTTGAATTGAAGTATCTGGCAGCACCGAAATCGATTCCATGTCAAAATACGTCGGTGCACGATTCTCGGGATTGCTCACCCAAACTTTGACCCACTGATTCTGATCGTGCGAAGACAGGACGCGGGGAGTTCTCGCCCAATCAACCTCTGTGCACTTAAAGTCCACGAGTTTGCCGAATCCACGGCCGAGACCGTCTCCCGGATCTGGAAGGGTGTAGCATTCGATCCCCGTTTCCATGCTCAAGTGGAAATGTGTGAGGCCGATCGTGTCGACGTTGACGTCATGCTTGGAACAGCGCTGGCGATAGGTCCAGCAGTCGCTATGTTTCGACGGATCACACATCTGCAAGGGGCCGAATCCGATTCGGCTCGTCCTGAATGCCAGCGTTGATCTCGCCTGGGAATAGATATGTTCCAGCGCGCTCTCATCGTCGAAATTAACCAGGCATTGTTGAGGACTGCTGCCATTGGGACGGGTCTGTACGACCTTGGGAGGTTGGCTCTCCCGTTCTCTTTCAGTCGTTTGCTCGGGTGTGGCTTGCGTGGGTGGACTTAGAGGGTTCACCGGTTTCATCTGAGCACAGGCTCCCAGTAATGCCACCAAGAACATACAGAGAGCCACCCTGAGCCCATGTCCCTTCACTTGAGCGAGTGAGCGCATCTCTGCTCCTTTCTCTTGCGCCAACGCGAGCCGGCACACCAACTTCTCATTCGCCATCCTATAAAATGTAATTCTAGCAGGTTGAACTGCGAGGCTTTCAGGTTATTTACTCATGAAAAAAACGCGTGGTATAGTCCGACGCTCTAAATTTGTGTCATTGTCTCAGGGAGATGGATTGATTGCAATGACTTCTTGGAAGCTCTATCTCGTAAAAAATGGCCCCTATGGCGACTGAGGTTCCGGTCAAGTTATACCTCGATAAGTTATTGAAAGACTGCCGGAAAGTATCGGTCGATCTTGCCCAGCTTCCCGGTCCCGTGAAGTCGAGGGCGGTGCATGCCGTTGCCGATCGAGTCGCTGCGGACGGAGACGCCATTCTTGCGGAAAACGCCAAAGATGTCGAGGCTGTGGGAAAGTCCTTTGAGAATGCCGACACGAAAGATCGGATGAAGGCCGCCGTCGCTCGCGTCCGCCTGACGGCCGACGGGATGAAGGAGATCGTTGAGCGGCTGCATTTCATCGCCGATCTGCCGGACCCCATCGGCGCAGTGACGTCACGACAGGAACGCCCGGATGGGTTGCAAGTCTCCAGAGTGAGGGTGCCGATCGGAGTGGTCGGCGTGATCTCCGAACGGAGTCCGCTTGTCACCGTGGAGTCGATCGCGCTCTGTCTGAAATCGGGCAATCTCTGCATCTTTCGTGGAGCCCCGGAATGGAAGTTGACGCATCAGGCGATTGATGCACGATTTCGTGAGGCGGCAAAGGAGAACGGTATACCCAGTGGGGCCTGGGTGCTCATCGATCGCCAAGAGAAAGAAGTCGCGCTCGACCTGATTCGATCGGGGAAAACCCTCGATGCGATAATCGTGCGGGGCGGAGCCGGCCTACGAAAGACGGTTTCGGAGCAAGCCAAAGTGCCGGTGCTCTGCGATGACGGAGGGCTCACGCATTTTTACATCGACGAAGACCCCGATATTTCAGTCGCCCAAAACTTGGTGATCAACTCGAAGGTGCAGCAAGCGGGGGCCTCCAATGCGTTGGATACCTTGCTGGTGCAGCAGATCGTGGGACGGCAGTTCTTGCCTCCCTTGATCAATCGCCTGCTGGACCAATTCAAGGTAGAAGTGCATGCCTGCCCTAAGACGGTCGCGCTCATGGGGCAAATGGCGATGACGGGACATACCGCGATCATTCCGGCGACGGATGCGGATTGGCATACTCAGTTCGCCGGGCTAACCCTGGCTATAAAAATGGTCGAGGACCTCGGTGAGGCGCTGACCCATATCAGAATGCACGGTCCCTGTCTCACCGCTGGAATTGCCACCACCCGCTACGCGTCTGCCATGCGATTCGCCAGGGAAGTCGATGCCGGCGCGGTGCTGGTGAATGCGTCAACCAGACTCCATGCCGGCGATAGCTTCGGGATGGGGAGCGACGTGGGGCTGAGTGTGGGGAAACTGCATGCGAAAGGTCCGATCGGTCTGGAGCAGCTGACCTGCGAAAAGTATGTGGCGTTCGGGTCTGGACAGCTTCGACTCCCGCATCCGGTGCCGGAAACGTACTTCGATGCCATCATGCTGAAGCGTCCCTAAATATCTGTTTTGACGTTTTTCAATCCTCTCCCTGTCTTTCAGATAGTGATCATGGCCACTGACTCATTGCAGCAGACACTCCGTGATCATCTCGCCTGGTGGGGGCTCAGGCACTTTACATCCGATCATGAATATTTCCTGTGGCAGCGACAACAGCTCTCCGTCGAAGAACTGAACCAGCTCAACAGCCGCGCCGAACGAAAACGCACAGGCGATCGTGTAGATGAAATAGCGTTCTATGATCTTGCCGCACAGCCAAAGACCTTTCCGATTCTGTACAGCCAGCGGTATGAATATTATGAAGCAATCGGGCTGCGAACGCTGGCTCAACTCGGCAAGGCTCAGGACATTCTCGATTTCGGTTGTGGAATCGGAGTGCTGACGACCTTTTATGCCCGTTGCTTCCCTGATGTGAATGTGGTCGGCATCGATCGCTCGGCGGCGTCCATTGCTATCGCACAACGAAAGGCGAAGGAACTGGGTCTGCGTAATCTTCGGTTTATCTGCCTGGATGTCCAAACGGAACCTCTTTCAGGCTCCTTCGACCTGGTGTTGACGACACACGCACTGCTCCAGGCTGAACAGGATCCCGGGATACCCAGCGCAAGTTGGCGGACCTTTGATCGTGTAGACGATCCATCGCAGCAGATGGCGTTTGAACAGCGGACAGGGCTTGCGATTCGACTTGACCGCCTGTGCCAGGTTCTATGCCCACATGGCCGCATGATTGTGAGTGAGAAAACGCGGCAGTTGGCCAGGCGAGTGCCGTTTCAGCGCGCGCTGGCCAGCAGGGGGTTACAGCTCGTGCAGCCTGCAGATCCGATTCAATACCGATCCATCGAAGAAGTGGTGGAGGATGGGCCATTCTATGTGTTGAACAAGGGGAATCAGGCTACAGTGACCTGGGATGAATTGCCGGAGTTGGATGATGGGACTCTTTTTAATCTCAACGCCATGCTGGGGAATTCCATCGATCCCAATGGACCTCTCTATGAGAATCATGGACCCTCGGCGCAGGTTGCCTGGGAAGAGTTGCCGGAACCAAGGGTCACCCATGAGCTGACGCGGGAGGAGCCGGACGGCCGACAAGTGCATGTCGAGCTCGGTCTCGTGGATGAAACGCACTATCTGTACTGTGCGAACACATTCGACCAACGGCAGCTGGTCATGATGGAAGAGGCACGTGCTGCGCTTCTTGAGGCGTACTACCAAGAAATATTACGTGGGCTTCCCTAGGAAAGTTGTTGGCTTGTACTCGTCTGCCTCACCCTCCAGGTCCCAAAATCAATAAATACCAGATATTTCCATTGCAATCGTTTGTCGCTCTCCCTAATCTTTGGCCGCTCCCCAACAGGTTGTAAACGTTAGTCCGGTTCCTTTCTCGTTTGTGCTCGTTCCGGGCGCGAGTCGGAAGGAGGAATCACCATGAAAGCGGCACATATCATTATGGTCGCGCTGAGTCTGGTCTGTATCGGTTGCACGACCCCGCCGGAAATCAAACAGGCCTTGATCGACAAGGATCAGACCTATGCCGAGAACCAACGGCTGATGCAGCAGTATCGTGAGTTAGTTGGTAATGTCACTCAACGGCATCAGCAGTGGTATCGCTATGTCCAAACTCGGCTCAAGAGAGGGGGCTCCGGAAATTCGGACAGTATGGTAAGTGGTAGCCTGGCTTCACCGACGCCACCGGGTGGTGGCGAACCAAAGGAGCGAGGCGATGAAGAGAATGAGACGGAATCACGGAGCGACCTTTAAGGCGCAGGTGGCCTTGGCCGCCGTCAAAGGCGACAAGACAGTCGCCGAGTTTGCTGAGCAATTCAGTGTCCATCCCACCCAGATCACCGAATCAAAGCAGCAACTACTGGCCCGGGCCGCGGATGTGTTTGGCGGGACGAGACCGCCATCGGACACCCCGGATCTCAAAACGCTGCACGCGAAGATCGGGCAACTGGCGCTGGAGAACGATTCTTGAGAAGGGGCGCTCAGCAAGGCCGGCTTGCTGAGCACAACGCGATGATCGACCGCACGCACCCCTTGCCTGTCGTACGGCAATGCCAGCTGCTCGGTGTGGCGCGCTCGAAGGCCTACTATCAATCGACGCCGGTAGCAGCGCCGGTGCTCGTGCTGATGCGGCGGATCGACGAGCTGCATCTGCAGTATCCGTTTTCCGGAACCCGAATGCTCCGCGATCTGTTTCGTCAGGAAGGCCATATGATTGGGCGGCGGCGTGTGGCCAGTCTCATGCGGCGCATGGAGATCACCGCCGCGTATCGCACGCCCTGCGCCACGCCGCGGCATCCGGCCCATCGGATCTACTCCTATCTCCTGCGCGGTCTGGACATCGTTCGCCCGAACCACGTCTGGGCGGCGGATATCACCTCTATTCCCATGGCGTCGCGGCTTCATGTATCTCTTCGCCGTCCCGGACTGGGCGAGTCGCCGAGTGCTCGCCTGGCGGCTCTCCGATACGCTGACGATGGACTTCTGCCTCGACGCGGTGCGGGAGGCGATCACGCAGTATGGCTGCCCCGAGATCTTCACCACCGACTAAGGGTGCCGGTTCACCAGCCAGGAGTTCATGGGGCTCCTGAGCCATCACGGCATTCAGATCAGCATGGACGGAAAAGGTTGCTGGCGGGATAACGTGTTTGTGGAACGACTCGGGGAAAAGTATCAAATGCGAGGAGGTGTAGGTGCACGCCTACGAGACGGCTGGGGCTGCGCATCAGGGCTTGGCGCGTTATCTGATGTTCTACAACCAGACCCGACCGCATCAGGCGCTGGACGGCCAGACGCCTGACCAGGCGTACTCTGACAATCTGACGACACGGCGGACAGCTGCGAAATCAGCAACCCGCCAGGCACCACTTAAGGAATGGTCTTCACTGTCCAACCAACCGGGACCACCTCTGTTTTTGGTACGTCGCTCACTGGCCTCACCTATTCGCCTTGGGACCAACAAAATGGCTCGCCCTTGGCCCCATCCTCCGTGTGCAGCGGTAGGAGTAGCTCAGCAAGTTGGTTCACCTCAAAGGTATTGGACAAACAAGGCCATGCCGTCCAGTCCTGGTCCTGTGAGGGAAGTGGCACAGCTTATGCGTACCATGGTCTGGTGCGGCCTAGATTCTTTTTGTTGACAGAGAACATTCAAGAGGAGTATTGAGAAAATAGTCCGTTGGCTTGTTGTGTGTGCAATGCTTCGAGTCATTCCTTAGCAGGAGGAGGTGGCAATGGAAGACCTGAGTCCACCGGATCACGTCGGCCCGCCGAGTCATGGGCGGGTGTCTCGCCAGTCACGCTAGCCGGATCTCCATGAGCTGTCGCGTTTCCCGCGTAGGGAGCTTTTGATCATACCGACGAGCTTTTTGGAGTTCCTCGGTTGGCATCTGTGGATGATCTCTGGCAATCGGATCCCATCGCTCGTGGCGAGCTACTCCTAATCTCGTTTCTCGTGCGGGTCTTCATCAATAGAAGAGAAATCGACTTGGCGTCTTAAGCGCATCGTGCGGGCGACCCTTCCATCTCGGAAAGGGTTGCCCGTAACGGTGGTGGTAGGCATCTCAGGGAATGAGAAAGTCTGAGATGCTGATGCGTGATTACAATGTGTGTAGGTCCATTTGCGAGAAAGCAATGCGACAATAAGCACAATGTGTGAGTTCATGGTCCGAACGGAAGGAGCTAGCCGTGGACACCCTCGTAATGTTTATGGGCGTCATGCTCGCGATTCTAATCGGTGGCCTAGTGGTGTACAAGAAGAGCCAGTAGCTCGCGACGGTGGGGTACAGTTTCGGTTCAGTATTTGTTTGAGGGAGTGGCTTACAGCTACACGCATCGGTGGCGAGCGGTGATGGGTGAGTAACGACAAGCACCTCCGAGGGTGGCGGTGTCAGTTGGGGGGTGCTCTATTCGCTAATGCGCCGGTGCGTGGGGGTTAAGTTTTGTCAAATTGATGAGAGGCAATAACACTTCTCTTTCCTATCGCCTATTTTGAAGCCTCCGGACCCGAAGGAAACAGAATAAAGGGTTCCTTCGGTTCCTGACCCGCAGGCATATAGCTGGGTGCCGGTTCTCCGGCTGGTCCCAGATGTCTGATAAACCGATAGATGGCGCGCAGGTCCTGGTCAGTCATTTCGCGCAGGACGAACCATGGCATCGGCGGTCGAAACTCAACTGAGCGCGAGACCTTGATCCATTGGGCTTCCGAGAGATTCTGCATATAGAGCCGTAGGTTGCTTGCGTAGGTTGTCCCCCATGGGCCCCGCCAACCCATCGAATCTCCCTTGAGCCAGTCTTTTTCGGGAATTTTCCCGGCTGCTTCCGCATAGCCGGTGGTGTGGCAATCATTACACCCAGCGATTTTGATGACATACCGTGCCCTGTCCTCAGTTTTCTTGTCCAGCGGCGTAGCCTGACCGCTTGAGCGTCCCTTGTCCCCGGCAGCGGCTGCAGTAGCCACCACAGTGATGAAGATCAAACACAGCGTTGATGTTTGCATTGCTTGAATCACTCGCATGGTGTTTCTCCCTTATGATGAGTGCCGGCTCAGTGCCAGCAGTGCCCTTGGAAGAGGGAGCAGGCAATGAGCGTCGCTCAGTATTCGTCGATTTCATCGGTCTCATCGACCATTTCCGCCGTGATCTCATCGGCCTCGGCGGCCCATTGAGTGAGCGGAATGCCTTTGGCTTTTAAAATGGCTTCCTGCTCTGTCCCTGCGGCCGTCGTCAGTTCATACGTGACAGTTTGTCTGACTTGAAACATTCTCATAGCTAATCACCTTTGAATCCGCTCTATCTGCCATTGATACGTGGTTGTTGACTATTAGTTCTATCAGAACGACGACACGTTGATCAGCCAGACCAGGTGACTCGCTAGCAAGGCTTCCTTTTCCCTTGCATTCTCGCCTGTTCCAGCTCGGTCTGTTGGCGCATTTGCTCGAGTTGCAGCTGAAACTGCCGCTCCCGCTCGTCATTCACGAGCGGAGGCCGTCCACTCCCTCCAATCCCATCTATACCTGCTGCGTGGACTCCCATTGTGGTGAGAACGGTACCGATCATGACACCGAGTAGGAAGTTTCTCATCGTTGCCTCTGCCGGCTCCTTTCTACTTGGAACGTCGAACTGCTATCGCCTACAAAGAAGAATGCCATCCTGACCACCGATTTCGCCTCGGGCAACCAGTGCATTGTAATTGATCTGGCTATAGATACCATAGGGGGGTCCTTCAAGATGTCATTATCCAAGGCATTGCGGCCATTACCTTGACTCTATTTCCGTCGCTTTGCTAGAGTGACCAATCCAAGTCTAAGCGATTGATAGTTCCACTGTTTCTGAATCGTTCCCACAAGCAATCTGAGGCAACACCGTGATAAAAGCTTGGCTTTTTGACGACATGTTTAAATGTAATCCGTTCCCCATCTGCATCGAAGGGCTTCAGGGAGAGTGGGGTGGCGGAGATTGGGTGGCGGAGCAAGAAGAGCTGCCGTCGCCTCCGCAGAACGTTCATGCCAAACCAGGCAATGGGCGCATCACCATCACGTGGGATCCGGTTCCGGATGCCATGTACTACAACCTCTATTTTCAGACGACCAAGGGCGTGCAGATCAGGTTCTCGGAACTGACCCGTCCCATCGCCGGCCCCGAAGATTTTAAGAGCGTGATCGGCGTCAAGAAAGACAAGGCGACGTGCCTGGAAGGTGCCTCTAGCCCCTACGTCCATGACGATCTTGCCAACGGCACCTGTTACCACTATGTCGTCACCGTCGTTACCCCGAAGGGCGAAAGTGCTGAATCGCAAGAAGTGATGGCCATTCCGTCACCCTATCTTCTGGCCATGGTCATCGGCTGTGAAGGAGTGGGCGACGGTGAGTTGAACTCACCCACGGGGATCGCGCTCGACAAGGACGGCAACATCTATGTGGCGGATACCGACAATCATTCGATCCAAAAATTCGATAAGACCGGAAAGTTCTTGGCTCGATGGGGCGGTGAACCTAGTTCACAGGAAGGCCTGTTTTACTATCCCCGCGGTTTGGCGGTCGGGCCGGACGATGTCGTGTACGTGGCCGATAGCGGCAACAACCGGGTCCAGAAGTTCGATCTCGAAGGCAACGCGCAGAAAGCGTGGGGCAAGTTCGGGTTCGCCTGGCGTGGTGCCGATATGGGACGCTTCGACGTGCCCTGGGGCATTACGACGGATCAAGACGGCAATGTGTACGTCTCCGACACGAGCAACGCTCGCATTCAAAAATTTCAAGCCGACGGCCAGCCACTGTTGAAGTGGGGCCGTGACGGTAGCTTCGACGGCGCCTTCTTCTTTCCTCGCGGTGTGGCGGTTGATTTCGTCGGCAATATTTATGTGGCCGATGAGAGTAACAACCGCATCCAAAAGTTCGATGCCCGCGGAAGTTTCTTGACGAAGTGGGGGCGCGAGGGGAGTGGTCCCGGACAGTTCAAGTCGCCGTGGGGTATCGCCTGCGATGCGCTGGGAAATGTCTATGTTGTCGACAGCGGCAACCATCGGATTCAGAAGTTCGACGGCAACGGCACGTTCCTGTGTTCATTCGGGAACCGGGGAAAAACGGAGGGGCAGGTCAATTTCCCCTACGGCATCGCGGTGGACAAGGAAGGCTGCGTGTACGTCGCCGACAGCGGCAACAACCGTGTCCTCAAGTATGTGCCGACCGAAGAAGAGATGAATCGTGGGAAGGACCAGCCCGCGCAAACAGTGGAAGCCGGGGCGGTGCAACCGCCCCGTAGCCTTGCCGTCAAGGCTGGCGATACGGAAGTCTTTCTGAGCTGGATGGAGGTGCCTGGCGCGCAGTCCTACAATCTCTATTTCAGTACCTCCCCTCATGTCACGATTGAGGGGGCGACGAAGATCGAGGGCGTGACGAACCCCTACACGCAGGAAGGTCTTACCAACGATACGCCCTATTTTTATGCCGTGACCGCGTCGTTCGAAGATGGAACGGAAAGCGGGCTGTCGGAAGAAGTGACGGCGATGCCCGTACTCATCGATATCACGGCGCCACAAAATCCCTACGCGGTGATCAATCATGGGGCCTTCATGACCAATTCGCCCGATGTCGTGGTGACAATCTCGGCGACCGATTTGGACACAGGGGTCGGGGCCTATTTTATTTCTGAAAGTCCGTTGACTCCCGTGGCTGGAACGCCAGGATGGGTGGATGTGACGCCAGCGATCAAGTTCGGAGCCACCATTCCGTTCATTCTTTCGCCTGGAGACGGGCACAAATCCATTTATGTGTGGTTCAAAGATATCGGCAACAATGTCTCCACGCCGGCCAGCACGACAATTTTGGTCAATACCTCGGGCTATTTGTGTGTTGCGAAGTGGGGGAAGCCTGGACGGGGTGCGTCGTTGTTGCACGGCGGAGAGTTTATGGCGCCGATGTACGGACTGTGCGCTGATCAGCAAGGATCGCTGTTTGTCGTCGACAACGGCAACAATCGCGTGCAGAAGTTCGACCATGCCGGGAACTTCATCATTCTGTGGGGGAGTTTCGGCTCGGCCAATGCGAATTTTCACAACCCCACCGGGATTGCCTGTGACGGCAAGGGCGATGTCTGGGTGGTGGATACCAACAACCACCGGGTTCAAAAGTTCGATGGGAAGCTCGGCGGCTACATGATGAAGTTCGGTTCACGCGGGAACGGCGAAGGACAGTTCAATGCACCCTGGGGTATTGCGGTCGACCGCGTCCGCGGCTATCTCTACGTCGTCGACAGCGCCAATTTCCGTGTACAAAAATTCGACATGTCCGGTGAGTTCATCATGGCCTGGGGCAGCTTTGGCAACGGCGACGGGCAGTTCTATTTTCCGCGCGGGGTGGCGGTTGATCAAGAGGACGGAACGGTCTATGTCGTCGACATGGGAAATCACCGCATCCAGAAATTCGACACCAGCACCAATGTCTTGCCGCAGCTGTTGACGAAGTGGGGAGGCAGTCCGGCGGCCGGGCATGCCAGCAGTTCCTTGGCCCAGGAGGCCGGGCAATTGCGCTCGCCCTGGGGCATCACCGTCGACGGAGCCGGGGATGTCTATGTCACGGATACCGGGAATCATCGGATCGAAAAGTTCGACCGAGAGGGCAATTTCATCACCCAGTGGGGCGGATTCGGCAACGGTGACGGGCAATTCAATTTTCCATATGGGATTGCCGTCGATGCGAAGGGGAGCGTCTTTGTCGTCGACAGCGGCAACACGCGGGTGCAGCAGTTCATGCCGGCGGAAGAGGGCGGCGAGCGGTTACGGGACGAGGCGGAGGAGCTGGCCGAGTTGGAGAAAGCGCAACGAACGCAAAACGTTTGAAGAGGGAGTGATGCTTGATAAAGAACCGCGACTGGGACTGACGTACGACGACGTGGTCCTCGTACCGGCCAAGTCGCAGATTGTGCCCAACGAAGTCGATACCGGTACCTTTGTGTCGCGCAATATCCGGATCAATATCCCGCTCGTCAGCGCGGCCATGGATACGGTCACGGAGTCGCGGCTGGCGATCGCAATGGCGCGCGAAGGGGGGATCGGGATCATCCATCGCGTGCTGTCTCCGACGGATCAGGCGATAGAGGCGGATAAAGTCAAGAAGTCCGAAAGCGGCATGATCCTCGATCCCGTCACGATTACTCCGGACGAAACGATCCGTGACGCGCACCAGCTCATGGCGAAATATCGGATCTCGGGCATCCCCGTCACCAAAGGGCGCAAGCTGGTCGGGATTCTCACCAACCGCGATCTGAGGTTTGAAACCAGGATGGACATGAAGGTGTCGCAGGTGATGAAGCGAGACCGGTTGATCACGGCGCCGGAGGGCACCAGTCTGGAGAAGGCGAGGGAGATTCTTCACGAGCACCGGATCGAAAAATTGCCGGTGGTGAACAAGCAGTTTGAACTCAAGGGCCTCATCACCATCAAGGATATCGAAAAACGGATTAAGTATCCCAATGCGTGCAAGGACAGTCATGGACGTTTACGGGTCGGCGCGGCGGTCGGTGTCGGGCAGGATACGGAAGAGCGCGTGACTCTTCTCAAGAAATCAGGCGTGGATCTTGTGGTGATCGACACGGCGCACGGTCATTCGCAAGCCGTGCTGGACACGGCGAAGATGATCAAGAAGCTGTATCCGGATCTCGAACTGGTCGCGGGAAACATTGGAACCGCAGAGGCGGCCAGAGACCTCCTCAAAGTCGGAGTCGATGCGGTCAAGGTCGGGGTCGGACCGGGATCGATCTGCACGACACGGATCGTGTCGGGTGCCGGGATGCCGCAGCTGACCGCCATCGCGGATTGCGCAAAAGTTTTACAGGGGAGCGGCGTGCCGGTTATTGCCGATGGAGGCATCAAGTTTTCCGGCGATATTACGAAGGCCTTGGCTGCCGGGGCGTCTTCTGTGATGCTTGGCGGTCTTTTTGCGGGAACGGAAGAATCCCCCGGTGAGACGGTGCTCTATCAAGCAAGAACTTACAAGGTCTATCGCGGCATGGGTTCCATCGGGGCGATGGAGCGAGGAGGAGGGGACCGATATGGGCAAGGAGGACGCCCAGCCCAGAAGCTGGTTCCCGAAGGGATCGAAGGCCGTGTTCCCTATAAAGGTCCGTTGGCCGCCGTGGTGTATCAGTTGGTCGGCGGTGTGAGATCGGGAATGGGATACTGCGGCTGTAAAACGATTGCCGACTTGCAACGGAATGCCGCGTTCATCAGACAGTCCGTGGCCGGCCTCCGTGAGAGTCATGTGCATGATGTGATCATTACCAAAGAGGCGCCGAACTATCGGATGGATTGGGAATAGAACGTCGAACGTTGATCGTTAACCGTGAATCGATAGACGCTTCCGAGTCTCGGTTCTGTCCCTCATAATGACTCCGGCAATTAACGTGTAACGATTTACGATTAACGAAGATGGAACTTTGGCACAATAGAATTCTGGTCCTCGACTTCGGGTCGCAGTACACGCAGTTGATCGCCCGCCGCATTCGCGAAGCTCAGGTGTATTCGCAGATTCTTCCCTGTACAGTCCCCTTGGCGACGATTCTGGCGTATCGCCCCCAGGGCATTGTGCTGTCCGGAGGACCCTCCAGCGTGTACGAGAAAAAAGCGCCGGTCGTTGCCAAGGAACTGTTTGATCAGAACATTCCAATCCTTGGCATCTGCTACGGCATGCAGTTGGTGACACATCTCTCCGGGGGAGCCGTCACGAAATCACCTCACCGTGAGTATGGCCGCGCTGATCTCGCAATCGACGATGCCAGTGATCTCTTTAAAGAGGTGGGAAGCGACAAGCAGACGACCGTATGGATGTCGCATGGGGATCGCATCGAACGGATGCCGCCGGGGTTTCGATCGATCGCGCATACGAGCAATTCGCCCGTCGCGGCGATGAAGCGGGACGATCACAAGCGCCGGATCTATTGCCTGCAGTTCCATCCCGAAGTGGCTCACACGCCGGAAGGGACGAAAATTCTACAGAACTTCGTCTACGAGATTTGCGGCTGCAAACCGACCTGGACTATGCGGTCCTATGTGGAAACGGCGATCAAGCAGATTCGCGAGCAGGTCGGCAAGGAACGAGTCATCTGCGCGCTGAGCGGCGGCGTAGATTCCTCGGTTGCGGCGGCGCTGACGCACCGGGCGATCGGCGATCAACTCACCTGCATCTTCGTCGATAACGGCGTCTTGCGGTCTGGCGAACGGGACCAAGTGCAGAAGACCTTTGCCTCACAGCTGCACCTGAATCTCAAGGTCCTTGACGGAACCAAGCAGTTTCTCGCCGGCCTGAAGAGTGTGACGGACCCGGAGCGCAAGCGAAAGATCATCGGCAGGCAATTCATCAAACATTTTGAGGCGGAATCGAAGAAACTGAAGGGCGTCAAGTACCTTGTCCAGGGGACACTGTATCCCGACGTGATCGAAAGCGTCAGCTTCAAAGGCCCCTCGGCCACGATTAAGACCCATCACAATGTTGGCGGGTTGCCGGCACGTATGAAGCTCAAGCTTATCGAGCCGCTGCGCGAGTTGTTCAAGGACGAAGTGCGGGTGTTGGGAAAAGAGCTGGGATTGCCGGATGAGATCATCTGGCGACAACCGTTCCCAGGTCCAGGATTGGCTATTCGCGTTCTGGGCGCCGTGACGCCGGAACGGTTGGCGATTTTGCGGGCTGCCGAAGCCATCGTCGACCAGGAAGTCCGAAGTGCCGGTCTTTATCGTGAGATCTGGCAGGCCTTTGCCGTCTTGTTGCCGATTCGAACTGTCGGGGTGATGGGCGATCAACGGACCTATGAGAACGTGATCGCCATTCGAGCCGTGACCAGCGTGGACGGTATGACGGCAGACTGGGCAAAGATACCGAATGAGGTTCTTGGTCGCATGTCGAACCGGATCATCAACGAGGTGAAGGGCGTGAACCGGGTCGTGTACGATATCAGCTCGAAGCCGCCGAGCACCATCGAGTGGGAGTAAGAACTGTAGTACATATGCTAGATTTATTGCGACTCGATGTCTATCACAAGAAGTCATGGCCTACACGCATGAGCGGCCTGCCCTGGAAAGCAACACGGAGATTATGATAGTGGTTGATTTGGATGGGTCACTTCGCCATACCGATATCCTACATGAATCTGCTTTGCAGTCACTTCGTGATAAAACCATTTCCGTTCCCTATCCTCTATTTTGATTGCTTGTCGGAAAGACATTTGTAAAGCAGAAGTTGGCAGACTCCGTTGAGTTAAATCCAGCGACTTTACCTTACAACATTCAGCTAATCGACTGGCTGAAACAGCAAAAAACACTTGGGCATAGATTGGTGCTCTGTACAGCCACAAATATCAATGTGGCACAACGGATCGCAGGCCACCTGTTAGTTGGATACGGTTCGACGCACATAGAGGACTTATGAACGACGGCCAGCTTGTATTTGCCGTTATTGATACAGCGAGCTGGGCGGTTTTGATTGGTGTCGGCATTAGCTTTGCGGCTTCGAGGTTCGTACGCTCTCCTAAAACGGAGAGAGCCTGTTTGAAGCTGGTGTTCGCCACAATGCTGACAGCCTCACAGCGCTGGCGCGAGCTGGATGCGATTCACTGAGAGCAGTATCATGCGCAAAGTCATGTCGCGTGATGACCATCGCCGGAGCAATCAGCGCCATGACAGCTTTTACGGGAAAAAGGACTTGACCAGGGACCTCGATATTGGTAGGGAGATCCCCTAAATGCATCCGATGGGGAGTGTGGACATTCTTGATGGATGATATGAGAAGGAGAAAGCCATCGCGTTGTGGGATGGAAAGAGCGCTTTCAGAATGCCTTCGATCAAAATGCTGCTTGGGCTGGGATCTCCAGAGTGTTAACGAGCGGACGGCGAGATAGTCAAAGGAGGTGAAGAACATGTGTTCACGCAGAGGATTCTTGATCGGAGCGTTATTGCTCAGCCAAATGGTTCTGCTCACTCGTATTTCCGGCAATGCTCATAGCAGCAGGAGTGGAAGATTCATTAAACAAGGCTGGGTGCTACAAACAGGAGATGTTTAATGCATATTGATTTCAGCCTTTCGGTAAATGGCCTCCCAAAGATTGCAGACTTTTGTGTGGTGGGATCAGGACCTGCCGGAATGACTGTCGCATTAGAACTTGGAGACTATGGTCGTTCAGTTATTCTCTTAGAGGGAGGTGGACTTCATCAGAGCGATGAATCTCAGGACATTTATAAGGGGGATGTGATAGGGGACCCCTACTTCGAACTTGATTCTGCTCGGCTTCGATATCTTGGTGGTACGAGTGGCCATTGGGATGGACACTGCGTGCCATTAGGCGAAAGTGATTTCCAAAAGAAGGAGGGGTTTGAGAATGCTCACTGGCCAATAGAAAAGAAAGGCCTAGACCCCTTCTTGAAAAAAGCGCTGTCTATTCTCGATATTCGGCAACCACAAGATGACATTGTGTTGGATCAGGAATTTGGTATCAAAGAAATTGGTATTTCGTATTCGCAAGTTCGGTTTGGTGAAAAATATCGGGAGAGACTGAATGCGTCGAAACACGTCACCTACGTTACCAACGCCAACCTAACGGGCTTGAAAACAGATGGCCAACGTGTAGTGAGTGTAACGGCTACTAACTTTTTTGGGCAATCGGCCAACGTCAAGGCGAAACACTTCATTTTAGCGATGGGGGGAATAGAAAACAGCCGGATGCTTCTGTGGAGCAATCATCAGACAAAGGGGAAATGCGTTGACCCTCGAGCGCCGTTAGGCCACTATTGGATGGAGCACCCCTCCTTCAGGGTCGGTCATGCGCTCGTTCAGCTCGAAATGGCGAAGACTAAGATGCGCTTGGTCGGTTTAACAGACGCGGTAAAAAGAAAGTTATCGACGTTAGATTGCCGATTCTGGGTAAGAGAACTGCCACGTGAAGGCACACAGGCTCTAGTTCGCGACCTTTTATGCGTTGCGCCGAAAGCGGGCGCATGGGCCGCTTCGCGAGTAGGGAAGAATCTCGTGTGTGGGACGACCCTCTTTGCAGACTGGGAACAAGAGCCTATTTGGGACAATCATGTGAAGCTATCCGAGACGAAGCGTGACCGGTTTGGAATTCCGTTGACGGAGCTTCATTGGAAAAAAACGGATCGAGATCTTGCTACTCTACGGAAATCTCTCTCTCAGTTCAATGATTATGTGATGGCCAGGAATCTCGGACGTATCAAGTTTACTAATTGGGTGTTTAGCAATGATGGTTTCCCCGATTACCGCGTGACGAACGATTCAGGCGCTGGTTATCACCACATGGGCGGTACTCGAATGGCAGACACGGTCAAGAATGGTGTTGTGGATTCAAATTGTCGCGTATTTGGACAAGAGAACCTGTACATCGCTGGCTCATCAGTTTTTCCATCAGGCGGATCAGCCAACCCAACACTCACGATTGTTCAGCTCGCATTGCGATTGTCGGAACATTTGCGGAATTCCTGAAGTGCCCCAGTTATCGCCGTTTTCGCCTGAATTATTGGTTGGAGCATAGATGCGTAGATAGCTGCCTAGAACCTGTTTGAAAATGCCGCCACTGTCTCATGGATTCCCCTGCTTAACAGGTGAGGTCCTCAATGATTACGGGCGGGGCTCGTCTTGCTTCGAACGACCTTGCCCTCACCCCCGTCTTCACAGACTGAGGACTCTTGCTTGAATAGGGAGAAAGTTCTCGCTTACATTGGGGCAAATTGGCACACCGATCGCAAGCTCTGGTCATCAAAGAGTGCACGGATGCATATCACTGGACGACTGGACAATTGTGGTGTTTTGCGCAGTGTTAGCTGGCATGTCGAAACAAGGATGTCATCGCAAGAACGCTCTGACGCTTGCTGGGCGGCCGGAGACTGTCACCGTCAATGAATAACAGACAAAGCATCTCACTCCCCGACGCTTCGTTGTCACTAGTCATACCCTGTTACAACGAACAAGAGGCAATACGTGAAACGGTTAAACGCCTGCGCCAATTTTGTGATGAAGTGCAGGATCTGAACGTCGAGTTGATTTTCGTAGACGACGGAAGTCGCGACTGCACCAGAGACATATTAAAAGAATTCGCAGCGCAAGATCCTCGTATCAAAGTAGTTGGTTTTGCAAGGAACTTTGGTCATCAAATAGCCGTTACGGCAGGAATAGATGCATCCAGCGGCGATATCGTGGTTCTGATCGATGCCGATCTTCAAGATCCACCTGAAGTCATACATCAAATGATCGAAAAGTGGCGCGAAGGCTACGACGTTGTTTACGGCACTCGGACCGAGCGGCCGGGCGAATCGGTTTTCAAGTTAGCTACAGCCCGTGCTTTCTATCGACTACTGAATAAACTCTCCGACATCCCAATCCCGCTCGATACGGGAGACTTTCGTTTGATGAATCGCAATGTGGTCGACACCCTGAGGGCAATGCCTGAACGTGACCGCTTTGTCCGTGGCATGGTGAGTTGGGTCGGCTTCAAACAAACGGCTTTGCCGTATATCAGAGCGAAGCGATTTGCAGGTGAGAGCAAGTATCCGCTTCGAAAAATGGTGCGCTTTGCGACGGACGGGATCTTATCGTTTTCAACCAAACCACTCCAGGCATCGGTCGCTATGGGAATGATATCCGCCGTAATGGCCATGGCGGGGATTGTTTACGCCGTGACACTGAGGTTGTTCACCAACATCTGGGTTGAGGGCTGGACAGCTCTGATGATCGCGGTCTTGTTCATTGGTGGCGTGCAACTGATCAGCTTAGGCATCCTTGGCGAGTACGTTGGCCGAATTTATAACGAGATCAAGGGTCGGCCCCTATACGTGGTGCAAGAATACACAGGATTCACGGAAAAGCAGCCCACGGTTTCACGTAGTCCGGTGCATGTGATTAAGTGAACGCACGGAGATGGTTACGCCTATTCGGTGGTATGGCGCTCACAGGCTTTTTCCTGTGGCTACTTTTTCGACATATCCAATTGAGTGAAGTGAAAGCCACCTTCGCCGAAGCCAACGGCTGGTGGTTAGGAGCAGCTGTGCTAGCGTTCTACAGTGGCTACGCCTGCCGCATCCAGCGCTGGCGCCTGATGCTTCTTTCGGAAAACCCGAAGTTGGAGTGGAAGCACTGTGCCGGACCATTGATGGCGAGCGTAGCCGCCAATAATCTATTACCGTTAAGGGCTGGAGACATCCTACGCGCATTTGGGTTTAACCGCAGGCTAGGTATTAAAGCAACGACATCGTTGACAACTTTGTTGGTCGAAAGACTGCTGGACCTATTGATGATGGTGTCCCTATTTGGCGCCACCTTGTCCTGGTTTGGAGTAGAGTCGTCACGTTTCATGGGGCTGAGTGGCGGCATCTTGGTCGTGGGTAGCGTGGTTATCTTGTTCATCTTGCTCTTCCCAGCCTCTTTCAAACCACTCGCGTCAGGGCTAGTGAGCGTCGCAACTGGTGTTCTGCCGAGGTTGGGACATAAATTATTAACCTCAGTTGACCATGTTTTTGTCGCCTTAGACCACACCTCGCGCAGTCACACCATCATACGCTTGCTATTTTGGTCAGTGCTCGCATGGCTGTTTGAGGGCTTAGTCTTCTGGTTCGCTGCCTTGTCCTTGCCAGCGATGACGCAGCCACTTGCATCGTGGTTGGCGCTGCCCGTTGGTACGCTGGCAACGGTAATTCCGAGCACGCCTGGTTTTATCGGTACGTTTGATTACTTTTCAGCTCGGGCCATGACAGTACTTGGCAATCCGTTTGCTGCGGCCACAGCTTACGCATTATTGGTTCATGCATTGCTATGGCTACCTCCAACAATTGCAGGTGGTCTCTATCTGCTGTGCTACCCCGTTCAAGATAGATTCCTGACGCAGACTATTTCGCAATGACCATAAATCATAACACCCAGGTCACCGTCGTAGGTGGAGGTTTTACTGGATTGGCAGCCGCCTATGAGTTGGCGAAGAAAGGAATTTCTGTCACTGTCTTAGAGGCCGAGCCTGAAATCGGCGGGCTGGCGGCCGCCTTTGATGTAGGCGGAGAACAGCTCGACCGCTTTTATCATCATTGGTTTACCAATGATCTCGATGTCATGGGGCTGGTTGAGGAGTTGGGTCTAAACGACCGCGTCGAAATCAGCCCAACTAACACTGGCGTCTATTACGCGAACCAGTTCTTCAAGCTGTCGTCTCCTTGGGACCTCCTGAATTTCACGCCACTGAAACTCCCAGACCGCATACGGCTCGGTCTCTTGGCGTTGCGTGCGCGCCGAGTCAAGGATTGGCGAAAGCTCGAGGGCAAGTCAGCCCATGAGTGGCTCAAGGAACTCGGTGGGGACAATGTATTCCGAGTGGTCTGGGAGCCTCTGCTCAAGGGGAAGTTTGGCCCCTACGCCGACGAAGTATCCGCAGTGTGGTTCTGGAACAAACTCAAACTACGGGGAAGCAGTCGTGGTAAATACGGTGAGGAGCGTCTTGCTTACTTCAAAGGCGGCTTTATTGCATTGGCTCATGCGCTAGCCGAAAGAGTCCGTCAATTCGGTGGGCGCATTGAAGTCAACAGTGCGGTGACAGCTATCCAACAGCGAGATGGACGTTGGTACGCCGACACCAACCAGGGCACTCTAACATCTGATCGTGTAGTTGTTACTACCGCGCTGCCCTTGATGGCCGATATGATTCGACACTGGGCGCCACCGCAGTATGTTCGTTCACTGGAGCAGATTCGATATCTCGGCAATGTGTGTTTGGTACTTGAACTCGATCGGTCGCTTTCAGGGATTTATTGGTTAAATGTGAATGATCCGAGATTTCCCTTCGTGGGTGTTATAGAGCACACGAACTTTGAACGACCACAGACCTATGGTGGCCGCCACATCGTCTACCTATCCAAATATCTCCCACATACCGATCGTCTTTACCATATGAGTGCCGATGAGTTCCGCGACTATGCTCTACCCTATCTACAACAAATGTTTCCTACGTTTAGTCGTAGCTGGATCAAGGCACACCACCTGTGGCGCGCACGTTGGTCCCAGCCTGTGGTTGTAAGGAACTACAGCGAATTAATTCCCTCGCATGACGGGCCTTTAGACGGCCTGCATCTGTGTTCAATGGCTCAGATCTACCCCGAAGATAGAGGGACCAATTACGCAATCAGGGAAGGTCGAAAAATAGGCCACCAGATTGCTGCACTTCATCGACGGGAGTAACGGGTAGATTGTCCTGATAAATAAGTAAGACTTCCGTCGCGGTCCCAAACAAATCCACGTTCTCAGTCGCATTGGTGAGCACAGTCGCCTAATCCCCTAAGAAATCACAGGAGCCAGAATGACCCCCCGTCTATGGATGCTGCCGGCAGGTGTGTTGTTCTCAATCTTTGTCCTGCATGTGTGTGCCACCTTACTTGGTACCAAGTACGACATTGACATCGATCACATGATGTACTTCGGTGGGCGACTCTTGCATGGTGAGTTGGTATGGACCAGGGAGTTCGATGACAAACTGCCCGTCGTTCAGATTCTTTTTGCCCTCCCTGCGGCGGCTGGGTCAATACGGATGTGGCAGTTCCTTTCAATCCTCTCAGTTGTTTTGGGCGCATTTTCTCTCTATTGGGGATTGAAACTGCTCTTGTCGCGCGATTGGGGTCTCCCCAGCTCAAAATCTCAGGCGATCGCGCTCTCGGCAGCGACCCTCTATCTCTACTTTACTGCAGTCCTCCCCGGCTCTCTCAGCCATATCAATCCGATGGCTGCTTCCCTACTGAGTTTGGCTACGGTTCTGCTGCTAGTAAAAGGAGGGGGCAAGAAGGGCTTGTTACGGGGTGCGCCGAGCAGCTTCATTGTTTCGGTATTCTTCGCGAGCGTCGCAGTCTCAATGAGACCGCATTTTTTGGCCCCGGCCTTGCTGGCAGGATTGTGGGTTGCGCTTCGGGGGGCAGTGGTTTCTGAGGCTTTTCATGAGGCAACGGCCATCCGCACACCGGCCCGGGCGTATGTTTTAGCATTCCAAGATTTCCTGCTATGGGCAACTGCAATGGGCATAATCGGTCTGATTCTCAATGCTGGCCCGTACATACTCACAGGCCAGATAGACTCTTTTCTTGACGGGCTCCAGCTTTTATCTCAGAAATTGACTCCCATGTCTATGCTGGACGTAGTACAGAAGGAGTTCAGTGAATTCAAGAGAGCGAATGATCTTACCGTTTTTGTCATTATCGCGTGGTGTGCGTTTGCATTCTGGTTTTTGGCCGGTATGGTGCGCAATCATGATCGCAAGACGCCAGACATCCGAATCTCAAAAATCGATATACTTTTTGCCGTAGTTCTTTCGCCGCTCGCGCTAGAATTGATGATCTTGAGCAAGCATTTTTGGCAGCATTACCAGCAGTTCTTTATTCCCTATGCGACAATCTCCGTCGCATTCTTAATGGCATCGCTTTCTCGGCTCAAATGGTTTCAGGGGAGAGGCCCGAGAGCAGCAGTGGCTTTGTCGTTATTTCTTACTGCGGCCCTATTGGTGGCTGTACGGGGTGATTTCAAGCAAGCCGTAGTGAGTCTTGTTCTCTCGAAAGACTATTCCCATAAATGGGCGGCAGATCGGACGGCTCTTCAGGACTATTTCGAGAAGCGTCATCTTGTTAATGTGGACTTCTTAAATCCAAGCCATATGTATTTGCACTGGACGCTCGATCAATCTCGTCACGGCTTTCCGCACGCCTCACATACGGAGCACATTTTCAACAACTGGTGGGTGAAGGTTCGGAAGCCCATGGGGCTTGATATCCCCACGATACCAGAAGAGTATTGTGAAAAGATTGAACAGAAAGGGCCTCGTTTCGTTGTAGACCGACCGGATGAGCAGGTTTTGTCATGTTTCACGAAGAACCCTCAGTCGCGGTATAAGCAGGTTGAGCTGCTGAATATAGGCACGGGAAGACAAGTCGTAGTTTATGAACGTATGGAATGACCTGGAGCAAGAGAGATTCGTGTCGGCCATCGTATCTTGTACTTGAGACCACTGTCACGACATGGTCCTGAGCGGACCGAGGAGATGGCGATATGGCAGCAGAAGCAATCGAACCGATTAAACGGTGTCCGGCGAAGCGCCGCGTGGTATTAGTCATCGGTACCTTGAAGGGCGAGAGCTCGGTGGCCGAGGTGGAAGACTGGCGGGAGAATTTTCGCTTAAGCGCATAAAACGGGCTCCGGAGCCGTCTCAAGGACGAAGAGGCCCTCAAGGGCCAGCAGATCAAGAATCTGAAACAGAAGATTGGGGATATGGTCCTAGATAACGACATCTCACGGGAGGCCTTGAAACCGTACCATTTGGACGGAAGATATCCGATGAGTGAGAGCCACGCTGTGTAGTGCCCCTTGAAATCAAATCACCTCGCTTGATTTCAGGGGGCACTACAGTCATAAGATACTGTTGTGTTTTGTAGTTCACGATTCACTATTAAAGATTAGGGTTAACGCAATGGAGATTCGTCTCCAAAAACTCATCGCCAGTACGGGGCTTTCGTCCCGTCGGAAGGCGGAGATGTTGATCGCTTCTGGGCGAGTGTCGGTGAACGGGAAGGTCGTCACGGAACTCGGGACCAAGGTCGATCCGGAGCGCGATCATGTGAAGGTCGATGGGAGGCACCTCACATCGGCGCAGCCATTTGTGTATCTGATGCTGAACAAACCCAAGAACGTGATGTCCACCTTGGATGATCCGGGTGGACGGACGACCGTGAAGGATTTCTTGCGGGGTGTATCCGTTCGCGTGTTCCCTGTCGGCCGGCTCGATTTCGACAGCGAAGGGTTGATGCTGCTGACGAACAATGGGGAGCTTGCGCAGGCCCTGTTGCATCCTCGTTACCACGTGCCGAAGACGTATTTGATAAAAGTTAAGGGTGCGTTGGATAACGAAGAGATCGTTCGTCTGGAGAGGGGGGTCAGACTCGAAGACGGCATGACGAGTCCAGCCCAGGTGAAGAAGGTACGAAAAGTCGAGGCAAACTCCTGGTTGGAGATCACCATCCGTGAGGGCCGCAAGCATCAAGTCAAGCGCATGTTGGACGCGGTCGGGCATCCGGTGCTCAAATTGCTTCGGGTCAGGATGGGGCCTCTCTCGCTCGGCAATCTGGAACCGGGGGAATTTCGGTTCCTCACGGATCGGGAGGCGAACGCGCTGCGCGAGTTGGTCGATGAGCGGATGGCCTCGGTTGAACGGGGAGGGGAGCCGGTATCGAGACCGAAGCGGCCGGTCAGAAGAGAAGGTTGGGCCAAGCCAGAAAGAAGCAAGAAGTTTTCTGGGAAGAAAGCGAAGGTTGCATGAACATCCGAACTCACCGCTGTGGAGAGTTGAATGCAAAACACGTCGGTCAGACCGTCGTCTTGAATGGCTGGGTTCAGCGTCGGCGCGATCATGGCATGGTCATCTTCATCGATCTTCGTGATCGAACGGGCATCACACAGGTCGTGTTTAACGCTGAGCGAAACCTTAAAGTACATCAGGCCGCCCATTCGCTCCGCAGCGAGTGTGTCGTGTCGGTCACCGGCCAGGTCATGGCGCGGCCCGACGAATCGAAGAATCCTAATCTCTCCACCGGAGAAGTCGAGGTCTTCGTCGACGAGGTGGAGATTTTGAATGATGCCAAGACGCCGCCGTTCTTGATCGAAGACGATGCGGAGGTGACGGAAGCGATTCGTTTGAAATACCGCTTTTTGGATCTGCGTCGGCCCAGGATGCAACGGCTTTTGAGTTTACGTCATGGCATCACGCAGGCCACCAGGGAATTCGTGAATGCTGAAGGATTCTTGGAAGTAGAGACGCCGATTCTGACGAAGAGTACGCCGGAGGGTGCTCGGGATTATCTGGTGCCGAGCCGCGTCAATCCCGGACAGTTCTTTGCGCTGCCGCAGTCACCGCAATTGTTCAAGCAAGTTCTGATGGTCAGTGGAGTTGATCGCTACTATCAGATTGCGCGTTGCTTCCGCGACGAGGATCTCCGGAACGATCGGCAGCCCGAATTCACACAAATCGACCTAGAAATGTCGTTCGTCGATCGCGAGCAGATCATGAGTCTCATGGAGCGCATGATCGTGACCATCTTCAGTAAGGTCGGTGATGTTTCGCTGCCGACGCCCTTTCCTCGGATGAGCTATGCGGAGGCCATGGGTCGCTACGGTTCAGATAAACCCGATCTCCGGTTCGAGATGCCGCTCTACGATATGACGGCATTTGGCGCGGCGAGTGAGTTTAAGGTCTTCAAAGACGCGGCGACTAAGGGCGGTATCGTCAAGGCGTTAATCGTAAAAGGAGGAGCGACGCTGTCGCGAACGCGAATCGACGCATTGGGAGAAACAGCGAAGAGTTTCGGTGCAAAAGGCCTGGCATGGCTCAAGATGACGGCTGAAGGGCAGCTGGAATCCGTCATTGCGAAATTTCTCGATGCCAATGCGTTTGCCTCGGCCTTGCCTGAGGCGAAGCCTGGGGATCTAGTCCTATTCGGTGCTGATAAGCCGGCGGTCGTCCATGATGTGATGGGACGAATCAGGCTTCTCTTGGGAGAAGAGTTGAAGTTGATTGACACCTCCGCATGGCGACCGCTCTGGGTGATCGATTTCCCGATGCTGGATTACGATCAAGAGCAGAAGCGGTATGTGGCCATGCATCATCCATTCACTGCACCGCTTGATGAAGACCTGTCGCTGTTCGAGGCCGATCCTCTGAAAGTGCGGGCGAAGGCCTACGACATGGTGTTGAACGGGAGCGAGATCGGGGGCGGCAGTATTCGTATCCACCGGCGCGATGTACAAAGCAAAGTGTTCGATCTTCTCGGCATCGGCAAAGACGAAGCAGCGGTCAAGTTTGGGTTTCTGCTTGAGGCTCTTGAATACGGAGCGCCGCCGCATGGCGGAATCGCGTTTGGTTTGGATCGATTGGTCATGCTACTCGGCAACGCCGATTCGATCCGCGACGTCATCGCATTTCCCAAGACCCAGAAGGCGCAGTGTCCATTGACCGATGCGCCGTCCACCGTCGGTCCCGATCAACTCAAGGAATTGCGCATCAAGCTGGACCTGGTCGAGTAGGGAGCGCTACCGTTTTCATGGCCGGCAATTCGTTTGGCAGAATCTTCACCGTCACGTCGTTCGGGGAGAGTCACGGCCCTGCGATCGGCTGTGTCGTGGATGGGTGCCCACCGGGTCTTTCGCTTTCAGCAGAAGATATTCAGAAGGATCTGGATCGTCGCAAGCCCGGTACCTCTCGCCATGTGACTCAGCGGCAAGAGTCGGATATCGTTGAAATTCTCTCTGGTGTTTTCGAGGGTAAGACGACTGGCACGCCGATCGCGCTGTTGATCCGCAACGAAGATGCCCGAAGCCGCGACTACGGAAATTTGATCGATACCTTCCGTCCTGGCCATGCGGACTATACCTACTGGCAGAAATATGGGATTCGTGACCATCGAGGCGGGGGACGTGCATCGGCGCGTGAGACAGCGGTTCGAGTGGCTGCCGCCGCCATTGCGAGAAAGTGGCTCAGCGAGAAATATGGCATTGTGATTCGGGGCTATCTGAGCCAGTTGGGTCCACATGAATTGGCTTTCAAAGGTTGGGACGTAGTGGGTCAGAATCCCTTTTTCTCCGCTGATCCGGATATCGTTCCGAAGCTGGAATTATTCATGGACGAATTGCGGAGGGCCGGCGATTCGGTTGGTGCCAGAATCACAACGGTGGCCGAGCATGTGCCGGTGGGGTGGGGCGCGCCGGTCTATGGAAAATTGGATGCCGATTTGGCCGCAGCGATGATGAGCATCAATGCGGTAAAGGCCGTCGAGATCGGGGCAGGTTTTGCATCGGTTACCCAGCGCGGCTCCGAACATGGCGATGAACTGACTCCCGATGGTTTTATCACGAATCACGCCGGCGGCATTCTTGGTGGCATTTCCACCGGGCAGGATATCGTCGTCACGATCGGCATTAAGCCGACTTCGAGCATCCGTGTGCCGCGTCGATCAATCGACAAACAAGGCAACCCCGTCATGGTCGAGACCAATGGCCGCCACGATCCCTGCGTCGGCATCCGCGCCACCCCCATTGCCGAAGCGATGCTGGCGCTCGTGCTTATGGATCATGCGCTGCTCCATCGCGCACAAAATGCCGATGTGATGACGAAGACGCCCAAGCTTCCCGGCTCCCTGGAGAGCACTCCCGCTACCGGTGGGCAGAAACCCCTGGTGAAGAAGAATCCAGCTCCATACGAGGCGTAGCGAGTCTTCACGGCGACATGCAGCGTCTCCTCTTCTCAGGCACGCCCGATTCTCGACATCCAACACGCGATAGTCTACCGGGGTGACACCTGCGTTTTCTCCGACATCTCATTCAGGCTTCGAGAAGGTGAACATGCTGCAATCGTGGGCCTGAAGGGGGCGGGTTCTGGAATAACTCGAATAACAAGCCTCCCCAAGAATCCTCCAAGGACAGGAAGTAGCAGTCGATTAAAGGAGCCGAGCAGGAGGCGCGACGTCTCCTATGCGCGCCTCCGATGAGACTCTCTCCTACTGTGATACTGCCGCGCCGGTTTCGACCTGGTCGGCGATTTCTTTGAGGTCCTTGGGGTACAGCACGATTTCAATCCTGCGGTTGGCCGATCGCCCCTCGTCGGTGTCGTTCGAGGCGACAGGTTGCGTGTCCGCATACCCGACTGCGGAGAGCTGCCGGGCATCCACGCCGCCCTGATCGATCAGATAGCGTACGACTGCCGTGGCCCGTGCCGTCGAGAGTTCCCAATTCGTCCTATAACGGCTCTGCAGTTTGACGCTGATCGGCACATTGTCCGTGTGGCCTTCGATTCGGATCTGCTTGTCCGTGACGGTTTTCAAGAGGTCGCTGACCTGCTTCAGCACCTTCTGGCCTGCCGGTTTCACCTCCGCGTGACCCGAGTCGAACAAGACTCGGTCCACCAAATTGATGGTGAGGCGGTCGCGGACTTGCTGGATCGTGATGTTGCCCTTGGAGATCTCGTCTTGGAGCGACTTGGATAACTCTTCCTGCGTTCGGGTAAGCCGCGCGATCTCCGCTTCCTTCGCCTCCTTGGCGGCCCGCTCATGATCGAGCGTCGCGCCCAATCGAGCCTGTTCCTGGCGGAGTTGCTCACGCTCCTTCGCGATTTGAGCTGCCTCGGCTTCCAGCGATGCAGCCTGTTGCTGCAACTTCGCGACTTCCTCCTGCGCAGCAGCGCTGTCGCTTGCATGTTTCTGTTCGAGATCCGTAATCTGGCGACGCACAGTGTCGAGATCTCCGGCCAACTGTTCGGATCGAACTTTGAGGTCCTCCCGTTCCTTCGCCAACGAGGCGGCCTGTTCTTCAGCGGCCTTCCGCTGAGCTGCTTCCCGGTCGAGCGACTCTCGCATACCGGTCAGTTGCGCTTGCTGTTCCGCCGACCGTTTTTTGACCGCTTCGAGTTCATCAAGAGCCTGCTTGTGACTGTGCGCACTCACGCAGCCTCCTAGGGCCAACGCGCACAGTAGAGGTAAGGCGGCGCTCCTGAACGGCGTGGTTCGGTGACGTGATGTGGATCGCATAGTTTCCTCCCATGAATAAAGGCGCAAGGAATATATTGAATGGAGCAAGCTTGATGCCCGACGACTCGAACGTTCGGCTGAAGAGAAGTGCTTATTTCTCATCGAGTTGAAGGTGGAATTATAGGCCGATATGTGTCTTCGTCAAGAGAATTGGACCATAGAGTTACACGCACTGGAGGAGTCGCCAAAAGCAAGGTTTGAATAGCTGCATGAAACCACGTATGAAAAGAAGTCCGATGCGCAGCAGGGATTTACCGAGCCGGTGAATCGGGTTGGGACGAGGAGTTCCCCCGATACAACCTCACCTGGATTTTTTCCATCGTGGCCAACATCCCCGAGTGAATGTGCTGTTCGACAAATGAGAGAAAGTCCTCCAGTTTGTCATCGGTATCGACGAGCTCAACGATCATGGGGAGGTCTTCTGAGAGTCGTTCGATCTTGAACGTGTGGATCACACGGGTGTTGGCGCCGAACCCCATCAGGCCACGCAACACAGTGGCCCCTGCCAGGCCATGGGCCCTGGCCTGAGTCACGATCCATTCGTACAACGGTTGCTTCTCATGTTTGTCGCGTTCCCCGATGAAGATTCGAAGAAGAGTGCCGTCTGAAGGAAGCATCGATCACCTCCAGATGAGATATGCCAGCGTATAGCCGAGCCACACGGCGACGAGCCCCAAGACGGTATGACCGATGAGATTTCCACAGGCGAGCCACAGCTCTCCGTCCCGCAGGAGGTTCATCGTTTCGTTGCCGAACGCGGAAAATGTGGTAAATCCCCCCAATAGACCGACGATAAGAAAGGCTCTGGTTTCCCCTGAGACGACGCCTCGCTGATCGGCCAGCTCAGCCAAAAATCCGACCAGCGCACAGCCCACAAGATTGACGGCCAGCGTGCCGAAGGGAAATTGGATGCTCTTGCTCAGCTGTTGAACATAGCCGCTCATCAGGTAGCGCAGGATTGAGCCGATGAAGCCGCCTGTGCCGATGAGGAAGAGGGTGCGCAGAATGCGACTCGCTCCAGAAGGATTAGCTCGATTGACGCCCCATTCTACTGAAGTCGTCCAACCAAGTCACGCGACCAGGCGGGACGTCGTCACGGCAGGGATAGTCGAAGTGGAAGGTGTCGTAGTACAATCCTGACGCCGGTTACACAGCGAAGAATTGAATGATCGAGATCTATACAGATGGTGCTTGTAGCGGAAATCCAGGCCCTGGGGGGTGGGGAGTCTTGCTGCGAATCGGCGATGCTGAAACGGAACTCTGCGGCGGAGAGCCGGCGACGACAAACAATCGGATGGAGCTCCTCGCGGTGATTGAGGCGCTGCAATCATTCACCGAGTCGGTGAAGGCAGGGGTCTACACCGATTCGCAATATGTCCAGAAAGGCATCAGCGAATGGATCCACAGCTGGAAGCAGCGTGGATGGAAAACGGTCGGCAAAGACCCAGTGAAAAATGAAGACCTGTGGCGGCGACTTGATGCGCTGGTTGCCAAGCATACCATTGAATGGCACTGGGTCAGAGGGCATAACGGACACCCGGAGAATGAGCGAGCGGATGCGTTGGCTCGCGCCGGTCTTGAACAGGCTCGCCGCACCGGGCGATCAGCCTCGGGTCTGATTGATTTCTCAGTCCAAGAGTCGAGCCGATCAGAGGGTTCCGCCTCAATCCTTGATATCGAGCATGCCACGGTCTATCGAGGAGATGCCTGCGTCTTCTCGGATTTCTCCTTCGCCTTGCGGGCGGGAGAACATGCGGCCATTCTTGGCCCCAATGGAGCTGGAAAATCGACGCTTCTCAAATTGTTGTCGGGCGAAGTCCATGTGATGCCGAGAGACGAAACGCGGATGGCTCTCTTGGGTGATGAGCGCTGGAATGTCTGGGATGTGCGGAAACAGATCGGCATGGTGTCGCACGATCTCCAACGAGACTATCTGATCTGTGCCGAAGGGCTCAACGTGATCCTTTCCGGCTTCTATGCCAGCAACGATACCTACGAGTACCAACACTTCACTAAAACGCAGATGACTAGGGCGTATGAGGTGATGCAGGAATTGGGGATTCTGGCCGTGTCAGGCCGCCGCTTCGGCCATCTGTCTACCGGCGAGCAGCGACGATTTCTGCTGGGCCGTGCATTGGTGCATGACCCCCCGGTGCTCGTGTTTGATGAACCAACCAGCGGCCTCGATCCTAAGGCCTGCTTTCAGTACCTCGAGCTGCTGCGCGCTCAGATTAGAAAAGGGAAAACCGTTCTGCTTGTGACGCATCATCTGCATGAAATTCCACCGGAGATTGATCGCGTGATCTTCCTGCGAGAGGGAAAGATCATGGCCGATGGTTTGAAATTACAGTTGCTCACCAGCGATCACGTCAGCCACCTGTTCGACTGCCGCATCGTCCTGTCTCAGGCCAACGGCTGGTATCAAGCCTTGCCGGGATAACAACCGCCGTCTTCTTCTCTTGTTCTACAATCCCCGCTGTTTTTGACGAACCTCGTTTTGAGCGATAGGCTTCAGATGCCGGTATGTGCCAAAGACAAGGGTATACGTGGTGGAAGACCCTCTAAATCGTCAGCACTTGCAGCGCCTGGCTGCACTATTGTTTCTGGCCTACTTCATCGGAAACGATGTTTCCATACATTCGGCACTGGGCGAGACCTGGGTGTGTCCTCGGCGAGGGCAAGCGGATCTGTACACGGATCGTGAATGGCCGGGTTGTCGGCAACTCGGCGAGGCAAAGACCTATTCGCCGGTGACCATTTCCCCGGCGCCGAAATCTTCACAAGGCGGCATTCTTTCCCCGGCAATTGCGAATAGCATCGCTTCCGGATTTCCCCAGCCACAAGAGAGAAGGAAGCCGTTGCCGTTTCCCGAAGTGTCTCTGCCAGTACCCCTTTTGACTGTTGGTCAGGATAAGGTCGGCTCCATTACCGGCTCATGGACCGGATTTGTGGCGCAACTCACGGTCGCGTACAAGGCTGATGGAAAGGGGCCTGAGATTTTTGGCGATTCAAACTTGATGCCCGTATCCGTCCATTCATTTCATACGGCTGTCGCGGTTGCGACGAGGGCAGTGGGATATGACCCCCGATACTTGAGTGTGCGCATCCTGGTCCCGGCTCGGTTGGATGGCACCAGTGCGGGAGGGATTTTCGCTGTGGGCATTGCCGCCGCACTGCTCGGCGATCCGATTCGCGGAGATGTCTGTATGTCGGGGACGATCGAGCCGAACGCGGAGATCCAAGCCGTGGGGCGACTCGTGGATAAGATGAGTGCCTGTCGGGATCTCAGAAAGACCACGATGATTGTGCCCGATGCAGTGGATAACAGCCATCTCAATTTCACTGGAGTTGAGCGATCCATCCAAGTGATCGAGGTGCATACCTTTGCGGAGGCCTACAGTGCGGCGACGGGTCAAGCCCTGCGCCACGTTCTGTAGCGCCGAAGTGACCTAGAATGCTCAGGATGCAAAATCATGTTTCAAACATAGGAGGCACTGCGATGAGGCTGACGATGAGATTGGTGGGACTGACGATGCTGACCCTTACGCTGTTTGCTCCTGCCGGCTGGGCGGCGGAGCCGGTCAAAATCGATTCCCTGATCACGTATCCGGAAGCCTACAAGATGAAAGTCGTCCAGGTTGAGGGCACAGTGCGAAACTACCGCATGAATCACTTTATCGGCAACAACACCAAGCTGGAGAAGTGTATACAGACATTCTCAGTGGAGGATGAAACCGGGACTGTTGCTGCGATCTATGCAACCATCTGTCAAATGGGAACCGTCATGCTTAAGGGCGGCGATCAGGTCACAATCGAGGCGCATTTTCTGGGAACACTAGATGTTAGGTCAGTGAGGAAAAACAATTGATGGGCATGAAATACGCGGTTACTTATTGCGAAATCCGAAAAATGCTCCGACGCCGGTGGCAGCGGCTGAGGGGAGATAGCCGGTCAGCACTTCTTTGAAACCCTGGGCTTTGCCTCGAGCCCAATCAAGCGTACGAGTCGCATCCGCTTGGATCAAGGTCCAATCCAGGTGAATCCAGCCCGTCGTTTTCAGGACGGCAATGAGCACCAGCAATGAGCCGGCGATCAAGAGAGCCAGTTTCACGGTTTTCCGCAATGCCCAGCCGAGCAAAAACCCTCCCAGGAAGCTGGCACCCCCACGGGCGAGAGCCGGCGACATCATGTCGGTGAGCCAGGCGCCAACCCCAGCAACAGTCGCCGCGCTGGCGGTGAGAAACGATTTGGCCGCCCAGGGAGGGTCGGACGTGAGAGTTCCCAGCGTCTTTTCTAAAAAGCCACTCTGAGATTGTGCTGGTACGTTGCTCATAGTCGTTTCGTGTCGAACGTGTTACAGACAGAGGGGTCACCGGACTCGAGACCGCGCCTGAGCCAGGTCATCCGCTGTTCGGATGAACCGTGGGTCCAGCTTTCCGGTTGCACATGGCCCCGCGACATTTTCTGCAATCGATCGTCACCGATGGCCGCTGCCGCGCGGAGACCTTCTTCGAAATCGCCGGGCTCGATCAAGTTTCGTTCTCGGTTGGCGTGATGACCCCACACTCCGGCATAACAATCGGCTTGGAGTTCCAGACGGACCGACAGCGCGTTTCCTTCCACTTCAGATACCTGTCGCTGGAGGCGGTGAACCTTTTCCGCAATGCCCAGGAGATTTTGCACGTGATGGCCGACCTCGTGGGCGATCACATAGGCCTGAGCAAAGTCACCCGCCGCTCCAAGACGATGCGCCATTTCATCGAAGAAGGCAAGGTCCAAATAGACCCGGTGATCGTTGGGGCAATAGAACGGACCAACGGCCGACGACGTGGTACCGCATGCCGATTGCACGGCCCCTGAAAAGAGCACCAGACGTGGGTCCTCATACCGAGGACCGAGAAGGTTTCGCCAGGTAGTCTCGGTGTCTGCAAGGACGACGGAGGCAAACCTGCCCAGTTGGTCTTGAGGGGCGCCGACCGGGCCGGACTCAGATGGGGCGGACACTTCGGTCATACTCTGGACGCCGGTAAGGAGATTCAGCACGGTCATGGGATTGACGCCTGTGAAGTAACTGACGGCGAGCGCCAGCACAATGGTGCCGATGCCGAGGCCGCCTCTCCCGATGCGGGCCGGGCCCATGCCGCGACGATCTTCGATGTTGTCGCTTTCGCGTTGGCCGTCGATACGCATAGGCGCCCTCCCTCACGCCGCACCTCAGTCCGATTCCTTCTCCATCGACTGAATGAACTTGTCGGCCTCGGCGATGGAACGGTTCATGTCTTTGACCAGCTGATCGACCTGCGCGTCGACTTTTACGAGTTCTCCCTTGATGGCAGCGAGCGCGCGGGCGTTCAGATTGTGTTTCAGGTAGAGCACCTGATCGCGCAACGGTTTGAGGACCGGTTCAATCCGCTGTTCGGCCCGTTTCATGGCCGCGAGCATCTCTCGGTAGCGGCCCTTGGTTTGGGTGAGTTTGGCCTGGCTCTTCCGTCGCAGGTCGGCGCTAGAATAGTGCCCCAGTTCTTCTTCCCACTCCGAAAAGAGCGCATCGGCCACGCTTTCGACGTCCGCAATCCGTTTTCGGACCGATTTGGCACTGTCTTCACTCGTCTGCAGTTCACCGCTCAGCTTCTTATAGGTGGCTTCCAGATCTCCCCCTTCATAGGAAACCACTTGTCCGAATTGCTCCAGCGTGCTCTGAATCTCTTTCTTCGCGTCTTCCTGGGCGTCTCGCGCTGATTTGACGCGGTTGCTGAGGATGTCACGTTTGGCATAGCCCATCTTCTCCATCGTCGCCATATACGCTTTGTCACAAGAGGAAAGGCCAAACGGCATGAGCAGCAGCATGACGGCCAGCATGAGTCGTAACATCAGCACCTCTCTACGCGGATAGGTCCTCGACGAGTGAGCGTGTCTCACATGTTTCGGCGCAACGGTGCATCATAGCTGAAGTAAGGACAGTGGGGAAGACCCTTGTTCGACGCTCGACAAGCATGACTGTGTAGAAACGGCATGTCCATGGCGCTATAGTATGAACATGCGTCTTACGTCATTCAACTCTTGGTGGTGGGTGATGTTGGTTCTGGTCCCAGCCTGTTCCTCGCAGCCAGTGATTCCTGAAGCGGTGGAGCCTCTGGTCGACCGAGCAGTTACGTTTCGTGAACTCGTGGCCGTCCCTGATTTATATAGGAGCAAGATCGTGGCATTCGGAGGGGAGGTGCTGAAGGCCAGACGACTGAAGAATGGAACGCAGATCGAACTTCTGCAATTGCCGCTCGATAAGAAGGAGAGGCCGATTCTTGACCGTCAACAATCGCAGGGGCGATTCCTTGCCATGCAGCAGGAGTTTCTCGATCCCGCGACCATTGTCGAGGGAACAAGGATGACGATCGTCGGAGAAGTATCCGGGGCAAAGATCGACCACCTTGATGATGTTGAATATCGGTACCCTGTGTTGATCGTGAAACATCTGCACACGTGGCCGGCGCAATCTCCAGACTGTGTTCGCCCATAGCCGGGCTTCTCGATCGGAGTATTCGGAGGCTCGGGCGGCAGAATCGGCGGTGGCGGAGGGTTCGGCATTGGATTGTGATCCCAGCAACCCTTCTCTGCGTCGTTGATTTCTATCGATAAGCCGTAGATAAGCGATAGAGGGTGCTCACGTCAGCTCTCTTCGCCTCCGACGTTCAAGACGGGGCCGGACCGCAAAGTCCACTTGCTTGTACGGAATGGAGCATGATATGCAAGTATAAGCCTCGAATGCAGAGAGCAGCCACATGGTGGAGGAGATGAACAGATGAAACAGAAACGGCAGACCACGAAACGAAAGGAAAGAGTCACGCTGTCTCTTTCTGCCGATATGGTCGAGCGGTTGCGAACCGTCGTCTACTGGAGTCCAAAGTTGACGCTCACCGGTGTTGTCGAATCCGCGATCCAATCCACGCTCCAAAAACTGGAAAAGGGGAAACGGTTCAAGAAGAGAAAGGGAAAGCTGCCGGTTGGGCGGCCACGCAAGGACCAATCGTCTTAATGCTCACGTGGGAGGTAGGCAGTTCAAGGGACCCGAGCGTTGAAGCGGAAAGATCGCTGATGCGTTTCCTCGAAGCCTCGGATGAGCGTAAGGCTCTCGACGGTACGGTTCAGACGAGACTGGATGGTATTTCTTCGATGCAAGGATCGTTCGGTCTTCCGTTGATCCAACCGAGCCGCGGAGAGTTGATGATGCGGACGTGTGTACCCTCGGCTTCCATCTGATAGGCTGCAAAAGCAAAGCGGGTATGCCAGGCTCCATCTGGATCTTTACGGGATTCGTACGGGGGAGTCGATCGGCTCAACCGCGACGCTGATAGGCAGGACCTCCTACGACCAATACAGCGTGGTCTTTTATCTTGCCTGGTCCACCACTTCGTCAGTTGCCAGCATCAATATCCTTCATGAGCCGTTGAAATTCAGGATCGCCTCTGATCAATCGAGACGCAGCAAGGAGCAGTCGGTCGATCTGTTCATCCGTCAAGGAGAGGCCCGTCGGAATTTTCATCAGCGCGCCCCGTTCATCAGGATCGACGACCTCACTGAGACTCGCGTTGATGAAATAGATGTCGGCATTCTCGGCGAATGGGCTGTCGGCTGGCCTCGTCCGTTGACCGAGTTCGTCACGCGTCCGCTTCACGGCCTGACGCATGAGCGAAACCGTGTCGGTGGAATAACGGTTGATCGGCACATCAACGAGAGACCGCATGGCTTGGGCGAGAGTCGGGATCTGATAGCTTCCAAAGTCCATCACGTCCGGGCTGGTCTCAGCGCTCACCGCGAGAATGACGAATTTCTTCACGTTCGTCACGCGCATGTACTGCAGGAGCTTCTCTACGCCTCCGGCAAGATTGCGTGCCTCCAGCACGGCTCGGAGGGCCATGTTGTCAGACAAGCCTCCATCGAGCAAGTGGATATACGGTCGTTTGTGTGCGTCAAGATAGGAAAGATATTCCTTCGCACGTTGAGCCGCTGTTCCGCTCTGCTTGAGGGCCGATTCGACGATGCCCTTGGAGTATTCGAATCCACACGTTCCTGCGTAGTTCTTGAACGTGATCGGACTGAGCATCAGCGGCAACGCCGCCGACGCGGCCGACGCCCGGGCAAGCGGTAATTGGGCCAGGTCGGAACAAATCCAATCGAACTGGGTTTGCTCGAACTCGAAGCGCGAGAGCGTGGCCATGTCCGTAGCATGGATGGTGAGCATCGGTCGCCGCCGCCGCTGGAGCAGATCTCCGTATGTCTTGCCATTGAACAACGCCTCGTCCACCAATTCAGCCAAGATGTGCGTGCGTCCAAAGTACGGCGACCACAAGCGAATCCAGTTACTGGGAGAACGCAGAATGCGCGAACGAAGTTCACTCTCCCAGTCCTTTCTCAGGAACCGGGGCTCGAAATCATGAAAGATCTGGTCGCCGTGCAGCACATAGTACCCGGCCGTGAAGGTCCCCCCGGACAAGGCAGAGATGGAGTCCAGTTCATCGAGGAACCGCTTGCGCTGTCCTTCCCAGACTATTTGCTGGCGCGCGAGTTCCCGCAACACTCCGAAGGCGAGAGCTGAAGCGCGGGTTCCCCCGCCGGAAAACGTGGCGATGACTAGTAGACTGTCGGAGTTGTCCTCCCCCCCCTGGGAGACATTCGCGAACCGGTAGCCCCCTCCAGGCTCCCATTGTTTCAACGGCGCATTGAGAGTCGGACGGACGTAGTCGCACCCGACGAGGATGCCGAGGAGGAATAGAAGCGCATGATGGGGAATGCGATTCATGGCAAGATAGCTCTCCGCAACCACAATAAGACCGGGAAGAGAGCCATCACGAAGGCGGTCATGGACATCGTGCGCGTTATTGATTCAGGAGGGCTGATCGCCCATTTTAGCATCGTTCGCTCCGTGGTCAGCCATAGGCTCTTCAAGTGCGTAGGGTGCGCTCCGGATACTCTTAAGAACCAGCATATAAATCTTGTCCTCGTCCCATCAAATGGAGGAGCCCACGGCGGTCAGGCGGCAACCGGAAGTTGAGCAGGGCCGGAATGTCGTTAGTGACCAGGGGTTCGTGTACCAATACCCGTGGCCTTTCATCCCTCCGGCTTCGTGGGGTCATTTCACAGCGGTCATGTCGATGCCGCAGACCTTTCGGATATTGCGAATTCGCGCCAGGCCTTCGACCATTTCCTGGGGAGCTCTTCTTCTCTGGGATGTCCGAGGCGAGAAAGACCGTATTGCAAGCCGGCGTTGAATAGCGCCGCATCGTTCTGGAGAAGTAGATAGTCACGCTGCAAAGGCTGTGATCAAATGCCGGATCATGGAAATCTGATCGCATTACCGTTTAATCCGGACGCAAACTTCCGCCTTTTTGACGTGGAGGAAACTGTTGCAAGGAAGTGAAATGTTCGGCCAGCGCCTGCTGGAGCAATCCGCCCAGCCACGCTTTCTTCATGGCCATATCGTTCGAGCGGATGCCATCATGCCGCTCGATGGGATCCATCCGCAGATTAAAGATCAGAAAGCTGGGCTTGTTATAGTCGAAGAATCCCTCGCGCTGTTTGAAATGAGCTTTCCAGGGGCCGATCCGAATCGCCGTCAGTTCATTCTCATTGTAATAAATGAACTGATTCCGGCTTGACTGCCCTTTCCCAAACCAATGCTCCAAGTTGTTGATCCCGTCGATGTGCACCTTGTGGCTGTCCTTCAGCTTTTGGGCAACGTTCGCCGCGCCGGCGGCTTCAGCCAGCGTGGTGAACAGATCCATATGGCTTTGAATCCCGTTCGAGACGCTCCCAGCCGGGATTTTCCCCGGCCACCGGATCAGCATCGGCACCCTCAGTCCGCCCTCCCACGTCGTCGCTTTTTCCCCACGGAACGGCGTTGTACCGCCGTCCGGCCACCAGGCCGCCATGGCACCGTTATCTGCAGTGAAGAGCACGATGGTGTTGTCGGCGATACGAAGGTCATCGAGCTTGCTGAGGATCTTTCCGGCATACTGGTCGAGTTCCATCATGCCGCTGCCGTAAAGGTCGTAATCGGACGAAAAAGGCGCGGCCCAGCTTTGATGGTCGGCCCTCAAATGCGTGTAGATATGCATCCGCGTGGGGTTGTAGTAGGCGAAGAAGGGCTTGCGATCTTTGACCGCTTTGTCGATGAACCGGAGGGTCCGGTCCAGGAATTCCTCGTCCACGGTCTCCATCCGCTTCGACGTGAGCGGGCCCGTGTCCGCGCATTGCTGTTTACCCCATTTCCCGAACCGCGGGTCTTCTTCCGGCGTCTCGCGTTCCGTCGCGACACAATCAAGGACGCCTCTGGGAAGCATGCGCCGGTTGAACGGGGCATCCTTCGGCCAGTCCGGTTGCTCCGGTTCTTCCTCGGTATTGAGGTGATACAGATTTCCGAAGAACTCATCGAAACCGTGAACGGTAGGCAGATGTTCGTTGCGGTCGCCGACGTGGTTCTTACCGAACTGACCGGAACGATACCCCAGCGCTTTCAGCACTTCGGCGAGTGTCGGATGTTCGGATCGGCATCTGCCCCGTGATAAACGCCGCCCGTGCAGGAGTACAGGTCGGCTCCGCATAGTGATCGGTAAAGAGGATGCCCTCTTTGGCGATGCGGTCGATATTCGGGGTGGGGACCATCATGCCATGGCTGTATGCGCCTACGTTCCAATACCCGACGTCGTCCGTCATGATCATGATAATGTTCGGTTTCTCCAACGGCGAGGCGGGTACTGCTGCGACTGCTTGCAGCGTCAAACCAATCACTGCTGCTCCAGTGACTAAAGACCTGATCCAAGCACCTCGCAGCCTAACGACAAACGTGCGGGTTGTCATCTCAGCTCACCTCCTGGTCTCAGCCAGTACGACTCCGTGGCGCCCTAGTAAGCGGTCCAGCTCCATCGGCGGCGTAAGGGGGCATCTGTCCAGGTCCACACGATGCAGAAATGTCGTAGGGTCATTGACCTTTTCAGCGAGGGAATCGTCTGCGCGCTTCAATTCGTGAACCGCCTCCGCGGCTAATAATGTTGAGTATGCGTGTTGAGACCCATATTCTGAACCGACGTTGATCCGTCGCATCGCACTTATAGCAAAAACACCGTCCTATGTCAGTTATGAAGCCCGAAAGTGAGTAGATACGCGATCAGTGATACGAAGTATCAGCCTAAGCGGGGGATACCGGCAATTGAACAAGAAAGGAGTCTGGCATGCGAACCAGAAGTGCGCTCAGAGCGGCAAAGGTCCGTTGTGGGATACCGCCGCCAAGTTGCTGAATGAAGCACTGGCAATCGAGGAATCGGCGATGGCTCTGAAGCAAGGCCTTTGCCGGCCAACTTCAAGAAGAGTTGCCCGCCGCGAAGGTAGCGCGGCACATGCATTGGGAAACCCAAATTCGGTCCGCGCTGAAGGACGAGCTGGCTGGGACAAGCCCTTGGTGTACCGACGGTAGCCATCGGGTCGCCATCCGGCGCTCTGGGGCGGCGAGGGCGCTACCGTGCGTCCGGTTGATCCCGGAGGCAGGCCCCTTCCGGACGAGCGAATGTGGTCAGGACGCCGAAATGGTCGGATGCGGGAAAGCCGTCCTCGTTTACCTCCGTGCCGAACAACCGTTGCCTCACGCAGTAGCCGGGAAAGAAGGATTCGAGCCACAGATAATCAATCCGCCTCGGACGCCGCGCTTCCGATCGGTAGGTCTCCAGCGCTTTCGGTTGAAGTTCCGGCGGCAAGGTCCTGAACACCTTCAGCAGTTCAACGGGGAGTTCCAGGTCCTCTGGAACCAGGATCCATCGGTTCTGCTGCGGATCCGCCGTGAATAATTCGCGGTCTCTGGAGGTCAACGTATGCGCGTCGGTCAGCCGGAGCAGGAGAGCCTCCTCGTACTCGGGAAAATCCGGCTCGAAGTTGAAGTCTCCCCCGATTGCGATACCGGCATAGACGCCGTCACGTCGAAACTTCCTGAGCGTGCGGGTCAATAGATCAAGCTCACCGATCCGCCTGAGGCGCGATTGGTCGATCTCCCAGCGAAAGGCGGGATAGCGGGCCAGAAAGCCGGCGCCGTGTGCTCGCTCCATCTGTCCAAGGAAGTGGGACCCTGCTTCGAAACCGGAATGCAAATGGGTGCTGGCGACCAGGTAATGTTGCCCTGTTTCCGGAATCGTGATGTCGCCGATCAGCGCGTAGCGAAGCTCTTCCAGCTGTAAGCCGGAGAGGCTGTCGCAGCGGCCGGAGTCACCACTGAGTTTCAGGCCTTGGAGCTTGCGCAAAGCGAGCTCGCGCCGTGCGAGGATGACCAGACCGTTGTTGAGGCCAGGAATCAGTCCCTTACCGCCACGTATCCGTATCCCGCAGGCGTCCACCTGATGGATCGCGTCGTATTCAAGCCCCAGTTCGGCGAGGGCCTGGACGTAGAGATCAGCCCGGATGGGTAGTGGATTGACTTCCTGGAGCAGCACGACATCCGGCTTCGCGGCCTTGATCAGTGCGGCCTGAAACTTCAGCCGGGCTTGATTACTCTCGATCGTCTCAGCCGGCGTGACCCAGAATTCACCGGTGTTCAAGCCATGCCAGGCATTGTAGGTGAGGACCGTGAAGATTGCCGGTCCTGCGCCGGGCGGGGGGACAAGGGGTCCCTCCTTGTATAAGGAGGGGGAAGGCGCGCAGGCCCAGGCGAGACACACGCATGTCAAAGCCAGGGACAGTTGCAGGACCGCTCTCATGGCAAGCCATCCTCTCCACTTGCGGAGAGCTCCGTAAGCATCTTGACCAGTCGGTCCGAGTACCACTGTCGCACCCGATTCTGCCGGAGTTCCTCGAGTTCGACGGGCCGGCCATAATACCGTTCATTTGCGGCGTTCCGCACGAGCACCAGAGTTCCGCCGGCCGCAATGCCGGCATAAAGGCCTGTCGGGGACTCCACGCTGAGGAACCCGGTCCTGGAAAGGGTCTCGAGCGATCCGCTACGGCCGCCGCCGTAGGAGCCTACACCGACCGCTCCTCCGACGCCGAGTGTAAAGGCGCCAGCCGCCATTTCATCGGCTGTCCGATCATCGGTCGCCAGCGCGACAATCTCGGAATGCAGCGCTCCGATTTGCAGACCGAAGCTCAGGCCGGTGACCCGGTAGAAGACCGGCTGGCTCCACTGACCGGTTGAGGGATCCCGGACAAGCAGTATGCCCGAGCCCCATGAGCCGCCGAAGAAATAACCGCCTCTCGTGACGCGGGGAGCGATAAAGACCGCGCGTGCCTTCTTGGTTCGCTCGCGAAACCAGGCCATATCGGGATCACCCACAAAACGGGCAAAGGCCAAGCGCGCGTCGTCAACGATTGCTTCCAAATCGGTGAGGTCCACTGCGGCGGCATTCGCGGGAAGCACAACACAAAGGAACAGCATCAAGAGCGGAAGCGAATACCGGGTAACTGTGGGTGCTATCCGATCCATTTCAGGCCGCGACATTGTGAGATTCAGGCCCCGTTCACCCGAGCGTGGGGAATGTTTATAATCGGTCAATGACGAGGATGATGCGGTCCGCAAAGTCGGCAGCGTAAATTGGAGAATCCTCGGCGATAGAGTTGATGAGCTCGTGGAGGTCTCGGCGTGCTCCTCCCGTCAAGAGGATTGTCGCCACTTCGCGATGTCCGTTTGACTTGTTCGTGGGAAATGGTTTTCCCAGCGGCGAGTTCTTGAAGACCACGATCGACTCGTTGTCGGAAGTAGAGTTCGTACATCATGTCTTCCACCGAAGACTTGTCCGGCATTTCCTCAATGATCTTTAGTACTGCCTGCCTACGCCCCCTGGGCATAAGCTCCCTCGCAAAGGTTGTGCGGCATCGTCCTAGCTCTGCTCCACTTCGGCAATGATCGTGTGATACCCGCTCGCGCCGGCTGGTTGTGGCCGGACGATTTCGGCGATCTGGAGTTGCCCCTTCGTATCCGTCGCGCGCACGACGGTTTGAAACTTCCCCGGCTTTGGCGGGCGCCACGTGTAAGTCCAAATCACCCAAGAATAAGGCGACATGGGCGGCTCGATCCGGCACTCGTTCCACGTACGTCCCGCATCGAAGCTCAATTCCACTTTGCTGATGCTGTTCGGTCCGCCGAAGGCGATGCCGCGAAAGGTGTGTTCCGGTCCGCGCAGCGTTTGATAATGTCCGGGCGAATCGATGCGCGAAAAAACCTTGATGGTGCCGTCGTCGGTCCAGCCTTTGCGCTGCCAGTAGCCCTTGTAGTCGCCGGGATAGACTTCGATTTCGACGATCCATTTTACGTTTTTGATACCGTAGAGGCCCGGCACGATGAGGCGGATCGGGAATCCATGCTCCCTGGACAGTTTTTCGCCGTTCATCAGGAAGGCGAGCATCACGTCATCCTGCATCGCGCGTGTGTAGGGAATACTGTCGTCGTAGCCGTCGATGCCGCGAAACACCACGTCGCGCGCGGCCTCACTATCCGCGCCGCAGTCGATGAGCAGTTGCTTGAGCGAGATACCGCGCCAGGTCGCCGTGCCCATGCTGTCGCCGCCAGGGAGCGTGTCGATGCACATCAAGGTGGAGATCTGATCGTAGGAATCGCGGTTCAGAATCTCGCGCCAGCCGAGCGACATCGGGGTTTTCACGGAGCCTTTGACATGGAGCTTCCACTGCTCGATATTCAGATCGCGCGATGCGGAAACGGCTCCGTCGGCATAATTGACCACGTAGAATTTGTTGTTGGGTGTGAAGTAAGTGGTGTCACGGGGAGGGACGGCGAACATACGGCCGAACACACCTCCGATGGCGTCGCAGCCGCCGGTCGCGGCGGTCACGGCCCCGAGACCGGTTGCCTTCAGGATGGTTCGTCGTGAGACGCGCATTGCTCTCGTTCCGATTGGTTGATTCATTATCATACAGGGATGCGGTCCGACACAATGACAGTATCAGGGGTATGGTTCCACATGGAGCGGCAGCATGGAGGCCTTCACGGAACCTTCTTAAATTCGCCGTGATACCGACCCCCCGTCTCGCGATTGGTCCCCTCCACCAGGACAACCGAAACGCCCTTGTGGTCATAGAGCGACAGCTTGACGACGCGCCGGTCCGATGCGCTGACCAAGCGCCCGTCATCAGGTTGGAGCATTCCGGCTCCAAGTGCTACGTCGGAAAAGCTCTCTCCGACGAAGAGGTAGGATCCATTCTCCCGGATCATCAAACGGACTGATCCGGACGGCATCATGGCCCGATTCTTTTTGACGGTGCCTTCCCATTCGCCCACCACCTGGCTGACCTGGGTGATCGGAACCGAGGTCCAGGACGGATCGCCATGACCGGGACTGCTGGAACAAGCAGTGACCAAGCCCAGTGCGAGCACGCAGGCACAAACCCGAGCCATACCGACTGCGATGACTGTTGATCTCATGTCGCCTCCCTATCAGCGCACGTGGCGATGATGGGGACATTCTGCCGAGACTTCAGATGGTTAACCGAGGGCTCGGAATTACAGAATATCCCCCGTCATTGTTCATGCATGGCAGCGGCTAATTCCTTTTGGGTGGATAGCTTTCAAACGCCTTCGCGATGGCCTTATTCCCGAGCTCGATATTGTCCTTCGGTGTCTCGTGCAACGTGCCGACCATCGTCGCGCGCCAGACCAGTTCCTTCTTGGTTGGTTCGACCAGATCAAGAATCAAGGTTCCTTCCGTATACTCATAGGTGGTGACAATGCCCCCGTATCCCGCACCCCACCCATATCTGCCGCGCCAGCCATAGGCAAAAATGATGCCTTGACATCATCGGAGGTGATGCTATGATGCCTCCATGCGCACGACGATCCGCATCGACGACGAGCTCCTCCGTACGCTCAAGGAACAGGCACGTAAGGAGGATACTCCGCTGACCCGCCTGCTTGATCGGACTCTGCGCGCAGGCATACGTGCGTCGCCCAAATTATCCGCGCGCAACCGACGCCATCGGGAGCGGAGCTACGCAATGGGCCCGCCCAGGATCAAACTCGACAAAGCGCTTGCATTAGCCGCGGCACTCGAGGACGAAGAGATCGTCAGAAAAGTGCTCGGTCGCAAGTGAAACTGGTCGATCTTAACATCCTTCTCTATGCCATCAACGAAGACGCTCCTCACCACCGTCCCATACAGGCCTGGTGGGAGCAGGCCCTCAATGGCGACGAACCTCTCGGGCTACCGTGGGTTGTGGTGCTTGGATTCTTACGCATCTCCACCAACCACGACATCTTTCCACGACCGCTGGATCCTGATACGGCCATCGGCAAAGTTCACGCATGGCTGTCTCTTGACAGCACAAGGCTCCTGCCGGAAAGAGACGAACACTGGGAGATTCTGCGTTCCTTACTAAGCGAAGCTGGCACTGCCGCCAATCTGGTGACCGATGCGCACCTGGCTGCGCTCGCGATGAGTTATGGCGCGACACTCGTCTCATGCGACAATGACTTTGCCCGGTTCAAGCGGCTTCGTTGGGAGAACCCACTCAGCCGCAAGCCACACCGACGCTCCTGATTATTGCCGAGGGCAGGCTGATCGCCGTTAGTACTCAAATAGTACTCAAATCCGTCCATGGCAGCGGCTATTTCCGTTTCGGTGGATAGCTTTCAAACGCCTTCGCGATGGCCTTATTCCCGAGCTCGATATTGTCTTTCGGTGTCTCGTGCAACGTGCCGACCATCGTCGCGCGCCAGACCAGTTCCTTCTTGGTTGGTTCGACCAGATCAAGAATCAAGGTTCCTTCCGTATACTCATAGGTGGTGACAGTGCCCCCGTATCCCGCACCCCACCCATATCTGCCGCGCCAGCCATAGGCACCGGCGGTCGGTCCGGTGCTCTGAATTTGCTGCTTCTCTTTTGCGCTGAACCAATAGTAGACCAGCAGGTCGGGTTGTTGACTCAGATCGACTTGCCGAAGCCCTTTCCCGGTCAGCTCCCGTGCGACGGCTGATTCAATCCGCTTGTGCGTCAACGAATTGTCGTGGATCCTACCTTTTTCGGCCTCAGCCAGTCCCACGAAAGTAAATGTTGTGAAGGTGGTGAAATCCGCCGTGGGATCATGGTCGATCTTCACGTTAACCGGTGTGCAGGCGCTCAGGCCGAGCATGAATAGGATGAGAGAGCATACTGATTGTCGTCGGGTCTCCATGAACGATAATCCTCCTTCTCCAGCCCCGGCGTAAAGCCGGACTGAGCCCTCTGTTGTAGCGGGCTGCTTCATCTCATAATCATACCCACGGTTCCTTCTGGCGAATGCTGTTGTGGCCACCGGCCGGCGCTTCCATAAGCGGCCCGCCACCGGCTCTCAGCGAACAGTGCGCACCAGTCGGAAGCCGAGGTGATTCGTGCCTGTGTCCGGCTCACCTTTGCCGCGGCCGCCGGCGATGTAGCGGGCGCAATACTGGTCGGTACAGAGGAACGAGCCGCCTTTATGCACTTTCTTCTTCACCCCTGGTTCGCTGGGATCGATGCTGTCTGTCGGCCCCGGCGGGTTACGCACGACTGTTCCCTGCGCGGCCAGTGTTCGGTAGTAGTCATGGCGATACCAGTCGCTCGTCCATTCCCAGACGTTGCCTGCCATGTCATAGAGCCCGTAGCCGTTGGGAGGAAACGACGCCACCGGCGCTGCAGCGGCATGGCCGTCTTCCATCGTATTCTTGTCGGGAAAGTGGCCTTGGAAGGTGTTGGCCATGATCTTCCCGCCCGGCCTGAACTCATCGCCCCAGGCGTAGGGCTTGCGGTCAAGTCCGCCTCGTTGCGCGTACTCAAACTCCGCCTCTGTCGGCAGCCGTTTGCCCGCCCACTTGGCATACGCAAGCGCGTCGTCATAGGCGATGTGGACGACCGGATGCCGACCACGGTCTTTGATCTCGCTCTTGGGCCCTTCTGGATGCCGCCAGTTTGCGCCGGTGACATAAGACCACCACTGAAAATGGTCGTTCAACTTCACCGGGTGAGCGGGTGGGGAGAAGACCACCGAGCCGGCGACGAGATTTTCAGGCGGTGCGCCGGGGAAATCCTCTGCCCGCGGTGTACGCTCGGCCACGGTGACATAGCCGGTGGCCTTGACGAACTTCGCAAACTGTTCGTTGGTGACCTCGGTCTTGTCCATCCAGAAGCCGTCGACGTATACGCGATGCCAGGGCTGCGCATCCGGAAACTCATCCGCGCCCATCCAGAATTCGCCACCGGGAATCCACATCATCCCCTCCGGCGTCGGACCTGGCGGCGGACCGGGAGGGCCTGGAAGACGGTCGGCTGGTTGGGGTGCTTGAGGATTCTTCGCGGCTGGCTGCACTGTCGAGGCCGACGCGCTCCGCGCCGCTTTAGCCGCAGAAATGCCCATGTCGCAGGTCATAGCGGTCGGGGCTGGTGACGACCGCGAACCGTCGTAAAACCAGTGCCAAAAACCTGCGACGACGACCGCGCCGAATACAACCGTAGAAACCGTCCATGCGAGGCGTGACATGGGCGGCATTGTCACTCCTGTTGATCTGCTGAAGCAAGATCATTCTGCAGCAGTTATCTCAAGACCAGCCACCCAATCGTGGCATTCCGTAATATTCGTTCGTGATCTCCATCTTGTCCATGCCAGATCTCTCGGCGAACAACTTGACGAGGTCATTTGCCGGCAGGCAATATGCGTCCTCCTCATTTACAATTACAATTATTACAATAGGGAAGCTCCTTATGTTGCGTTCACTATTCGCCTCAGTACTCATCACGGCCGCATTTCTTCACGTAGGCTGCGCGGAGATGCAAGCATCTGGTGTGACCAATGCGTTGACACAACTCTTGACCAGTCAGCTGGGTGTGACATCAAATCAGGCCAACGGCGGGGTCGGATCCATCCTGAGTCTCGCGAAAGAGAAGTTGCCGTCCATGAACTTCAGCACACTGACTAAGTTCATTCCCGGCTCGGACGGCTTCATGAAGGCCGCCAAGGATCTTGGCGCTGTGACCGGCCCGATCGGGGATCAAGCAGGCTTGACCTCCGCTTTCTCCCGTTTGGGAATGGGCCAGGACATGGTGCCGAAATTTTCTCAGACCATGTCGGACTTTGTCGGAAAGGCAGGCGGAGATCAGGCAAAGAGTCTTCTTGCGTCCGTGATGAAATAGCGCAGACGGCGAAGCCATCGACACAAGAAGACCGGAAAGGAGATCGATCGTGGGAGAAACCGGCGATGCCGTTTTAATCGCGGGAGTGATCGAAGGAAGTAAGGGGCAGTCTCAACCGTCAGTCGGTCCTGCGTAGTGGGGGACAAAGATTGAAAAGCAGGAACCTTGGCCGGGCACGCTCTCGCAAGAGACCTTGCCGCCCATCTTTTCGATCAATTGCTTGGCCACGGCTAGACCATAGCCCGTGGAAGGCTCTCCAGCTGTCGGCTGCGGGGTGAGCCGAACACCTGCTTGAAAGAGTTTAGCCTGGTCCTGCTGGCTGAGGCCCGGTCCCTGATCCTGCACGTCACAGTGAACCCAGCCGTTCTCATCTCGCACGTGCACGTCGATCTGCGTTCCCGGCCGCGAATACTTCACCGCATTCGAAAGCAAGTTGCCCAAGACGGTCGCGAGAATGACGCGGTCCGCACGGACGGGCGGGACGCTGCTCGACGCATCCTGAACCACTCGGATGCCTTTTTTATCCGCCTCCCGTTGGTAGTAGTGGCAGACTCGTTGAAGCAGCAGCGGCAGGTCCACTTTCTCGAACCGAAGTATCGGGTTGATCGCGGCCTGGGAGTTCATCACGAGTTGACCGACCGTCCGGTGCATCAGATTGGTCACGTGCTGCAACGCCTCGAGCCACGTCGTCACCTGCTGATCGCCAGACGCCGCCAGGTGTTTCTGAATCAAATCGACCGTTCCGCCGGTGACGGTGAGATAGTTGTTGAGCAGGTGGGCAGCAAGCGTCACAGCACGGGAATCCAGCGCGGGCATGGCGTCGAGTTCCGCCAGGGCCTCTTCAAGCTCCAGTTGAGCCCTGGTTATCGCGGCCGCGGCCCGTTCTCTTTCCTCGCCCATGGTCCCTCCTCACACTCACCTCGCGAAGCATCACGGCCAAGCTCAGCGACATCACCTCCCTTTCGGAGGTCGTCCCATCCTAACCCTTCTCGATGGTTGTTGTCTCTACCCCGGCCTTCCAGATCCGATAGCGCACCTCGACCCCTCCCGGGACATACACGACGACCGGCAGCTTGCTGTTGTACCGGACCAGATACGGCTCGCCGCCCAGCGCGATGAACCGGTCCACTTTCGGCTCATTGGGATCGACGGCGATGAGCGTGCCCGCCATCGGGCCGAGCTGTTTCACGTCGTATCGTGTGAAGCCCCACCCTTTGATGGTGCTCGCCTCAATCTTGCCGCCGAAGAAGTAGCGGTTGCGCGCATCGGTTTGAACCGTTTTGCCGACCAGCAATTCCACCGTGAACAGAGATTCATTCTCCTGCGGCGGTAACTGCAGCACATAGCGAACCATCCCGCTCGCGGCGGGGGGAAAGGCCTTCATGTGATCCGCCGCGTGGACGGAAGCAATTCCGACCCATCCCGTCATCACCGTGATCAGCCAGAGCGTCCTCATGACAATTCCTTCCCGTGGCACCGCGCTTGTGTCCCCGACACGGCCTTACTCCCGCGTGAAGATCGTTTTCCCTTCCTTGATCGTTTCAATCACCTTGATGTCCTTGATCGCCATTGGATCGACCTTCAGCGGGTTCTTGTCGAGGATCACCAGATCGGCGAGCTTGCCCGGCTCAAGCGACCCCTTGGATGCCTGCTCGCCGTATTGCTCAGCCGCCCAGATCGTCATGGCTTTCAGGCCTTCGAGCGGCGTGATCCGCTGGTCAGGTCCGATCTCGGCTCCCGCCCGCGAGACCCGGTTCACCGCCGACCACAGCATGAACATCTGGTCCAGCGGGGCGACCACGAAGTCGGTGTGGTTGGTCGGACGTAGTCCCTTGTCGATCGCGTCCCGCATCGGGCTGAGGTACATCGCCTGCTCCTTACCCCGGTTGGCGATGTGCGCTTCGGCAAAGTAGTAGGTGTGGAGGGTATAGAAGGACGGCCGGATCTTGTACTGCACGTACTTGTCGAGTTGATCTTTCCGGGTGAACTGGGCGTGGATCATCGTGACGTGCCGGTTTTTTGTCAGGTCGCCTGCTGCGGCAAATTCGTGAGCCGCGAGGAAGGCATCGATCGCGCCGTCTCCGTTCGAATGCAGGTTCAGCGGCACACCGAGGTCATACACCCGCTTGACCATCGTGTTGATGGTGTCCTGAGGGAACGTCAGCTCGCCGCGCCAGTCCTTCTCACCTCCCGGTCCACCGGTCAGGTAATGCGTGGTGAAGAATGCCGTCCTACCCTGTGGAGAGCCGTCGATCGTCACTGTGACGCCGCCGATCTTCAGGCGCTTATGGTATTTACCCCAGATCTGTACCGGGAATGTCTTCAAGGCCTTGTCAAGGTCGGTGATGAACGGATAGGCAATGACATCGATCAGGGTGGCGCCCCCTTGGCGGCACGCTTCATGACCTCCAAATCCTCGGCGTGAGTAGCGCCCTCATGCGCCGTGGTGATGCCGGCTTCGGCGTACAGCCTCTGTCCGGCGCGTGACCATTCAATCTCCTCCTTGGGCGTCGGCTTCGGCAGCGACTCGAAGATCGGCAGATACGCCGTCTCCATGATCAAGCCGTAGGGTTCGTTCGTGCCGGGCTTGCGGACAATCACGCCGCCAGGCGGCGTCTTGGTCTCAGCCGAGATCTTCCACTTCTTCAAGGCGGCCGAGTTCAGCACGGCTCCATGCATCGACACATGCCCGACGAGTACGGGATTGTCCGGCAACGCCTTGTCGAGATCGTCGCGGTTCAAGAGGCGACCGTCCGGCATGACGGTGTCATCGTAGCCGTAGGCCTGGATGACCACCCCCTTCGGGATCTTGTGCCGGTCACGGAACTTGACCAGTTCGGCCACGATGCTCTGGGGATCCTTGCCCGGGCCGGCCGGTGGCGCATATACGTTGACCTGGTTGGCCACCGTCAGAGAACTGAAATAGTGTGAGTGGGCGTCGAGAAAACCCGGCATCAGCGTCTTACCGCCGAGATCGATGAGGTTCGTCGTCGTGTCCCGATGCGCCTTCTCGACCGCGGCCTTCGCGCCGACGGCAACGATCTTCCCGTCCTTCACCGCCACGGCCTCGGCGGTCGGCTGCGCGTCGTTGATGGTGACGATGTCGCCACCGGCGTAGATCACGTCCGCGGTGGGAAGGTTCTTCGCCAGGACCCGTGCCGGGACAAGCAGAAGTGTGGCGACAAGGGCAGTGCGGCCCACCGATGCGCTGACGCCATGCACACGGCGCAGGATCCTATTTCCTTTCATGTTCCCCTCCGCATCTTTCATCTCCCCGCAGCCCGCTCCCCGTGTCCGTGATTCATCAAAGCCGCGAGTTTCTCCACTGCGCCCTGCGTCACCTCTGTGTCGTCTGCCGTGGACTCTATGGCCGCCCGGCCCTCCGCACCCTCGGCCGCCTTCGGGGCCGCAGGAGCCGGCTGCACACGGCCTTCCAACATCGTGCCCCAGACCTGAATGTCCTTCACCTTTTCCGGAGCCACCTCATACGGACTTTGTTCAAGCACGGTGAGGTTCGCGTCCTTCCCCACCTCGATCGAGCCGACCCGCTGCTCCATCTGGATCGAGTAGGCGGCGTCGATGGTAATGGCCTTGAGCGCCACGTCGAGAGAGACCTTGTGGCGGGGACCTGCGACTGGGCCTTCAGCGGTGAAGCGGTTGATCGCCGCCCAGACGAGTTGGAGCGGCTTGGCCGGTGCCATCGGCATGTCGGAGTGGAACGAGAGCGAGCCGCCGTGCTTCACCACGTCGCCCATGGGAACCATGTTCTGCGAGCGCTCCGGTCCGATGCCCAGCTCGGCATACCGCCCCGCGAGCGCCGTCACGTAGTAGGGATTGGCGCTGACAATTCCGCCCAGTGTGACCCAGCGCGCGACCTGATCAGGCTTGGCAAAGCCAAAATGCACGAGCGCCGTGCGATGGCCGGTGCGCGGCTTGCGTGCCATCGCTTTTTCGAGCCCGCCGAGCAGCACGTCCATGCCGCCGTCGCCGTTATTGTGCACATGGATCTGGTAGCCGGCGTCCCAATAGGTCTGGAACATGAAGTCGAACGCCGGTGGGTCGATGATCCAGGCGCCGTGGTGACCGTCGGTGTAGCCGCCTTTCATCTGCATGAGCTGACTGTAAATCGCGCCGTCGGTGAAGAGCTTCACCTGATTTGGGATGTACCAGGTGCGGCCCTTGCCCCAGCTCTCGACCTTGCGGGTCTCGGAAAGGAGGCTCGCCGCATCGTTGGGCTTGATCGCGTAGAAGCTCTTGTCGTCGCCGATGAAACAGTGGTTGAACGGCGTGGCATCGTCTGAGTAGACCACGTTGATCGCGTCCTGCATCGGCTTGCTGAGGAAACCGCCTGGCTCGCATGCGAGCGTGATGCCGTTCTGGTGGTAGTAGGCCTCGCTGAACTCGAGCCCCCTGCGGAACTGCGACGCGGAGGCGAGGTGGGGCGCGAGCTTTCCAAGGATCGCCAGAGCCCCCTGCTCGTAGAAGTGACCCTTGGGAAGGCTCAACTGCTCCTGCGCGGACTTGCTGAATCCTTTGACCAGAGCCTCGTCGATGCCCGTGAGCCTGAGCGCCGCGTCGTTCAGAAAGAACTCGTGCGCCGAGCGGTGCCAGACGATTACCGGCAAATCGGGCGCCAGTTGGTTGAGTCTGTTGCGCGAGAGCTCGCCGTGGAAGTAATGGTGGTAGCCCCATGTCACGAAGGGGGTCGTCTTGTCCTTGTGGTCGGCCAGTGCCTTCTTCAGGCGTTCGATGTAGCCTTTCTCGTTCCTGACCGCCGCCGAAAACCCGTCGATGGCGTCCCAGTCCTCGATAGAGATGACCTTCGTGTTCATGGTCAGGGCGGCCAGCACGGGGTGCACGTGTTGCTCGACAAAGCCGGCCATCACCACCTTGTCAGCAAAGGTCGTGTCCACCTTCGCTCCGGCGCCGGCCACGGCCTCGACCTCCGCACGGGTGCCGACTGAGATAAATCGACCGTCGCGAACGGCCAGTGCCTTGGCCCTTGGTTTTGCCGGGTCCATAGTCAGGATTTCGCGAGCCACATAGATTGTGGTGGAACTTGGCGCTGCCGTAGCGGCCGACAGATCCTGCAGCGTCAGACTCTGGCTCGCGCTGGTTGCGGCGTTGAGCAGCGGGAAGGTTGCGCTGAAACTCGCAGCGACAATGATCATGCGTGGGTAGCATCTAGAAAGCCGAAGCATGGTGTCTCCTTTCAGTATTTTCCGGTTGGCTCCCTGGGCGCTGTGTCGGTGAACTCCTCAGGCAGATCCTCTCCGATCAGGTCATCCAGCAACTTGTCAACCGGCGTGTACCGCGACGATGTCTTCCTATTGAAGAGATCCGACACCATGCTGCCGAACGCAACGACAGCCTCATCCTCAAAATAGACCGGATCCTCCGAGACCGCCTCGTTCTGCATGGTGACCTCGGTGGCGGAACCCCACACGAGCTCCCCGTTGGTGCTGTCCCACAACTGCAGCGTGAGCCGCATGACGCTCGACCGGGTCTCCATGATGCGCACATCGAAGAATGACCAGCGCTCCGTCATGCGCTGCGAAAAATACGCCAGGCGGGGTTGAAACACATAGCGCGCGCCGACCGCAGTCGCGATCTTCCGCAGGAGGTCACGATCAAGGATGTTGGTCTCCTCGTAGACAGACAGGAGCTGGGCATAGGTCGAGACCAACCCTTCCCGATTCACCCGCGTCGCAACCACGTGCGGCGAAACCACCTTCACGTTTGACACCACTTTTTTCAGCACGCGATAAAGGTGATGTCCAAGCGGCACCTCGTTGCCTTTGATGGACGCAGGTGCCATCGCCAGAAAGACCGCCGAGGGTTCCTGCGTCAGCATCATCGGCGTAAAGGAGGAATCAGTCGGGGTTGAATTGGTGCGGGCCTGCCAGCCGTAGATCGAGCTGCTGCAGCTGGTCAGCACAAGGAGAATGGCCATCAATCCTGCGTGCCTGCCTACATGCCTGAGACCAATCATTGGACGCTCCCTTCTTGATTCACCCGTCGTTTTGTTGATCGTGCGGTCGTACGACGCGCCGGCTGTCAAAAATACACCGCCTCAAGCAGACCGACGGTCTTGCCGGATTCATCCGATAATTCGAGCGTCGGGCCCTTGATACGCCATCGCCTCACCTTGGCAAGCATGTCGCCGAGGTGCCTTTCCAATTCGTTCATCGGCGGTGGACAGGCCATCTTGGTAGAGGCCAGCTCGGTAAAGCGCAGCGTCTCGCCCGCGAAGGTGTAGCTTCCAGTCATGTGATTGCAGCCCACCGTCGCGACTGCCGTGTGACGTCCTTCCCCTTTTCGTAAGACCAGATGCGGTTCCCGCCGTCCCTCAACCGCGTGGACCGGTTCCTCCCCGAGTTTCACGATGCGCCAGTAGGTGTTCGTCAGCGACGAATCCGCCATGGCCCGCTCACATCGTTGTTGCGGCCAGACGTTGATGAACCGCCGCACGACGATGGCGCGCTCGGTTCCCTTCCCCTCCATTGTAGGACGGTCCGTGACGGAACCTTCGAAATTCACATACAACTTCGCCCCCGGCTTGCTGACGGTTTGTTGATAGGCGCGCTGCATCTTTATGAAATCGCCCTCCATGGCGATGGGATAACTGCGTCCGGTCAGGCAGTCCGTAAACCGCGCAGCGTCCGCCATGTAGATCATCTCGCCCGCCAGCATCAGATTCAGGTCCGCCGGCGTGAGCGTGCCGTCGCTCACCAGATCGTAGGGCAGGGTGGAAACGATCGGCTTGCCGGCCTGATCGAGCAGACGAAGGCGATTGGGGGCCTTGATCTCGAATTGCAGTGGCATCTCGCCTCCGCCATACAGGATCAGTGCCTGCCTGGACGGATCGACGCGCCAACGACCGACCTCGTCACGTACCAGGTTTCTCCCCACCCATTCGCGGTGCAGGTGGAAGACCTGGTCCGGCCATAGATCCAGATGATGCCGGATCGCCTCGCAGTCGGCGCAGGGCAGGTCTCCGCGAAAGGTCGCAGGAAGCTGCAGGCCGTGAGCGGGCAGAACCGCCTCAGCGCTCATGGCGCCCTCCTTCTCCGAGTCTCGAGGAAGAGGACCGCCGGTCTTCTTGAGCAACAATTCCACGGTGGATCCGGCTCCTCGCGTCAGGACGGGATAGATACGATCCGTCACGAACATCAATCGCCCGTTCACGATGAGGCGCGCACGCACCGAATAGGTGTGGTTTGGTTTGATGCGGGTGGCATCATAGGCGATCTCGAACCGGATGGGCGGATTGCCCGGCGAATCCACACGCACCTGCCCAAGCACGTCGGCGGGAGCATCCGCCCGTGACACATCCTCCAACGTTGCCTCAAACACCGCTTCCGGCGGCACCGTAATGCGCTCACGAAATCTCGCCGTCCCGGTGATCACTTCACCGCCGAATGCATCCGGAGCCAGCAGAAGCAGGAGCACAATGCCGTGCCATCTCATGTCAGCAGTGCGTCTCCCTCATGACCAGCCATCGAGGTATTCAGACAGAATGCGGTTCGGTTTTTGTTCCGGCCTGCTCAGCTGTCAACCAGAACAGCAGGGTCAGGCCCAGCACGGCGCAGAGCGCTGAACCGGTCAGGATGCCGACCTTGGCCGCGACCAACAGCCGATCACTGAGCGCCAGCTCCGCGATGAACAGCGACATCGTAAAGCCGATGCCCGCCAGCACCCCTCCTGCGGCCAGAATGCTCCAGGAAATCCCGTCCGGCAGTCTTGCCGTGCCCGATCGTACCGCGAGCCAGCTCAGCAGGAGTACACCCAACGGTTTCCCTATGCACAACGCGATGAGGACGGCCGTTGCAACCGAATCCGTGAACGCCCCCGGCTCGAGCGGAACGCCGGCATTGGCGAATGCGAACAACGGCATGATCACGAAACTGACCCACGGGTGGAGCGTGGCTTCCAATCGTTCGACCGGCGACGTGGCTTCCCGCGCCACTCGCCGCACCGACTGCAACGCAGCCTGACGCTGATGCGCATCCCGCCACCCCTCTCCGTGAAGAAATCCGCCGAACTGACTGGAAAACTGTGTGAAGCGTTTCGGGCTCACCAACGGTTTGGCCGGTGTCAGCAGTCCGAGGAGCACGCCGGCGATCGTGCTATGGATGCCGGACTCATGAAATCCGAACCAGCTTTCCACCCCGAGTAGAACGTAGATCGGTACACTCCGTACGCCGAGGCGCTGCAGGAGGATCACAAGGCCCAGCCCGAAGACACCCCAGCCCAGGGCCGACCAATGGAGATCGCTCGAATAGCCGATGGCGATCACCAGGATGGCCCCGACATCGTCGGCAATGGCCAGCGACAGGAGCACGATCCGCAAGCTACTGGGGACACGGGGACCCAAGAGGGCCAGACAACCCACCACGAAGGCAATGTCGGTCGCCATCGGGATGCCCCATCCGCTCAGACCGGGCTCGCCCCACTGAGCCCCCAGATACAACGCCGCCGGCGCCACCATTCCTCCCACCGCGGCAGCGAGGGGAAGCGCGGCGACACGGAAGTCCTGAAGTTCGCCGAGCACCAGTTCGCGTTTGACCTCCAGACCGACCACGAAGAAGAAGATGACCATCAACCCGTCGTTGATCCAATGCTTCAACGGGTGGTGCAGCTCAAAGGTGCCGAAGGAGAACCCGACGGGGGTCTGCCAAAATAATGCGAAGATCTCTGAAGCGGGGGAATTCGCCAGCACGAGCGCGGCCACGGTGGCCAGCAGGATGACCACGCCGCTCGCCGACTCGATGCGGAGGAAACGGACGATCGGCTCGACGAGACGGTCGATCGGCTCGACCGGCAACGGGACTTCCGGCGTCGGTACAGAATGGCCGCTCACCTGGCATTCCCTCGTTGACGGTGATGCAGATCCACCATGTCCACACTCTATCCTTATTGTTGACCGCTCGTGAGACTCTCCGCGCGCCGGCTCATGATCGCTTGTAGATTGTCTTCCCTTCCTTGATCGCCTGAGGATCAATGGTCAGCGGATTTCTGTCGAGAATCACCGATTATTTCCTCGGCAACGCCGGCTTCTCGCGAGGCAGGCCTCGATCCACGTTGTAGCCCTGGTCGAGGACCGTTGCGCCCTGGAAGCCGAGAAAGTCCACTTGCGATTTCATCCACTGACTCATCTTCTGTTCCTTAGCGTATGCGATCAGCCGAGCTTCGAGGTCTTGCACTACCTCCGGATTCCGATCGGCCACGTTCTCCGTTTCGCTGAGATCCTTCTCCAGGTCGAAGAGCTCGGTCTTTCCGGGCAGCAGAGCGATCTTCGTGAGCTTCCAGTTGCCCTTCCGGATCGCGCCGCGGAAGGCTTCCACGTTGATCAGAACATCGTCATGCGGCGACGCTTTGCCCTCGGCAATCGTTCCCCACGCATCCTTGCCGTCAAACGGCTTAGATGGATCGCCGCTCACGCCCGCGAGAGCCAGCAACGTCGGCATAACATCCACGTGATGCAGCGGCTCATTCACCACCGTGGGCTTGATCTTCGCCGGCCAGTTGAAGATCGCAGGCAATCGCACACCGCCCTCATTGAGAGTACCTTTCCCCCCAGAAAACGGGGCGTTGGAGGCCGGAGGTTTCGCTCCGAGTTCTACGCCACCGCTCTCGGCCCGTTCCTCAGGCGACCGTGCGCCCGTGGCGAACAGCGCGCTTGTCGCCCCGCCGTTGTCGGTGGTAAAGACGATGATCGTGTTCTCGCGCATACCGTTCTCGGCAAGCGCCGCGACGACACGGCCGATCTGCCGATCGAGATTTGTGATCATGCCCGCGTAGGTCCGGTGGACCTCGTCGGGAAACACGTCCTTGTACGCGTCAATGTCTGCTTTTGGGGCCTGGTAGGGGGCGTGAGGGGCCAGCGACGCGAAATACAGGAACATCGGTTTCGACTTGTCGTGCTTCCCGATCAGCTTGACGGCTTCGTCGCCGATCAGATCCATGTAGTACCCCCTCTCCTTGAGAAAGGTGCCGTTCCGTTGCCAATCGATGACCCCGCCGCGTTCATGAGCGAAGTAGTCGACTTCACCGACGACATTGCCGTAGAAGTGATCGAATCCGCGGTTCTGCGGCCAGTACTTCCGATCGCCATGGCCAAGGTGCCACTTTCCAACCATGTAAGTGCTGTAGCCCGCTTCCTTCAGCGCTTGTGGCAGCGTCAGTTCGTCAGTCGGTAGACCGTACTTGTGGCTCGGGAAGATTACGAGTGTCTGCAACCCCTGCCGCATCGGATAGCGGCCGGTCATCAGCGCGGCGCGCGATGGCGTGCAGAGCGGCAACCCGTAATAGGATTCGAGGCGCGCGCCGCCATTGGCCAGAGCGTCAATGTTCGGTGTTCTGATCTGGCTGCCGCGGTAGCCGAGATCCGCATTGCCGAGATCGTCGGCAAGAATCACCACGATGTTGGGTCTATCAGAAGCGGCCACACTGTCGGTGAACAGGCAGACCGCGACAAACACGAGGGGAATCAAAAGACGGACAGACATATGGATAACCTCCGTACTAAAATTTCAGCGCGACCGAGGCGCTCACGTAATTGCCGTCGAAACGGTTCTCGTTGAGTACCCGCACGAGGTATTTCACAACAAAGTTCACAGTTGTGTTCCCGATCGTCGGGGAGAGCAGGAGAGCCGGTCCCAGGCCGAGAAATTCGGCGCGAAAACCTCCCAAGGACTGGAGTCCAAGGGCAGAGAGGGTCGCATTTGCCCGGTTGAGCAAGGCCCCGCTGTCATCGGTGATTCCGCGGAGCACCGAGCCGTCGAGCCCGACCGCGATCACCTTGGAGAAGTGTTGCGCGAGCATGAAGTCCATATGCCATTCGGTCCCGCTCGAGTAGTCGGTTGCGTCGTTCTTCGTGTTGAACATGAATCCCGTCGTGAAGGAAAACTCGTGGCCGCGGGTCGGAACCTGGCGTCCTGCGTAAGACGAATATCTCTTCCGTGCCGCATCCTGCGCCTCGGTCATTGTGGTCTCTCGACCCTGGTCGGCCTTGTCCGTCGCGAACGCGCTCCGGACGGTTTCCTCTTCACCGCCGGTCTCAGGAAGGCCTTCAGACCATGACTGGTGTGTGACCAAGCCGATGGTCAAGATCAGGATCGCGCCGGAAAGTCGGAGCGCGGAAAAGAAACCGCGCTGCTCATTTTGTTGTTCACGCATGGGCAGCCTCCTCGAGTTTTTTGCCGGTCGCCGTTCTTGAACGAGGCGAGCAGATTCACTTCAACAACTCCACCGTCACCTTTTCAATCTTGCCGGTGAACGCGAAGGGCGCGCGATCGAAATAGTCGAGCGAGACAGGGGAGCCGAGATCGACGCCCACGTCGAACGTTTCGCTCGCGGTAAAGGCGCCGGGCACGGTTCGTTTCACGGTGGTCTTCACGAATGCCTTGCCGTCCACCGTGAGGACGACATCAGCCGGAGCGCCCGGCGTGGGAATGGTCTCCGTCACGTCGATCCGATGGGTGCCGGGCGCCACCTTCTCTTCGCTCTTGGCGACGGTTCGTTCAATGATGAGCATATTGTATTCATAGACCAGGTGCCCCTTGTCCAGATAGACGGTCATACCGGCGCTCACGCCGCCGAGCGCGTACAGCACGCCGGATGCTTCGTCACCCGCTTCAAGATCGATCGTGACGTGGTTGCTCCGCTTGCCGACGCCGGGAGCGGTGAACTCCGGCATACGGTTGGTGGTGGCATCGAACCGCCAAGTCGTGTAGGGCGACCCGATCGCGTCCTGAGGGCGGAGTCTGGTCCACAGGCCGCCGCCGATCGGCAGGGCTTTGTTCGCCTTGGCTTCGGCCAGGAAGAGTGTCTTCAGGCTCGCGAGCCGCGCCGGGTCCTTGGCGGCCAGATCGTCGGCTTGCGAAAAGTCTTTTGAGAGGTCATACAGCTCCCATCGGTCCTGCTTCGCGTCCCAATTCTTGATCCGAGGAATGGAGCCGGGGGAATCCCAGGGAATGGATGGGCCGAAGGTGCCGGCGAACCAACCGTCATGGTAAATGCCTCGGCTGGCGGCGTTTTCGAAATACTGCGTCTTCTTCCGTCCTGCTGCTTTCGCATCGGCGAACGAGTAGACCATACTCACGCCGTCCATCGGATCCTGCGCGAACCCGTCCACTTTGGAGGGCTGTTTGATCCCGATCAGTTCGTACAGGGTTGGCGCAATGTCATTGACATGGTGGAACTGCGGTCGCGGCGTCCGGTCCGGCTTGATGCCCTTTGGCCAGGAAACGATCAGTGGATTGCGCGTGCCGCCGAAGTGCGCGGCGACGAGTTTGGTGGATCGGAACGGCGTGCTCCCGGCCCAAGCCCAGCCGGCGTGGTACATGTTATCGACCTTGGGTCCGCCCAGAGCCGGCAAGCCGCCGACCTGTTCGAGCGCGGCCAACTGTTGCTCGATCGTGTTCGGAATATTATTTTGCGCCAGGAGCTCACTGATGCTGCCCCGCTGTCCTTCGGCGCTTGCTCCGTTGTCGCCCCAGATGTAGAGGATGATCGTGTTATCACGGAGGCCGAGCTGCTCAAGTCCGTCCACCAGCCGGCCGACTTGAACATCGGTGTGCTCGACGAAACCCGCGTAGATCTCCATAAGCCGTCGCTGGAATGCTCGCTCGCTCTCGGGGATGCTGTCCCAGGGCGCCATTGTTGCGTCCCGTGGCGTGAGTTTCGCATCAGCCGGGATGATGCCCAGCTCCTTCTGGCGGGCGAAGACACGTTCGCGGTACTTGTCCCATCCGTCATCAAACTTGCCTTTGTACTTGTCGGCCCACTCCTGGAAGATATGGTGCGGGCCGTGGGCCGCACCGGGGGCCCAGTACAGGAAGAACGGCTTGTCAGGCGCGTACGCCTGGTGCTTCTTCAGCCAGGCGACGGCCTTCTCGGCCATGTCTTCGGTGAGGTGATACCGTTCGTCGTGCGGCGGCTCCACGGCGTTCAAGTTCTCGTAGAGTCTCGGTTCGTACTGGGACGTTTCACCCGCAAGGAACCCGTAGAAGTAATCAAACCCGTGGCCTGTCGGCCAGCGGTCAAAGGGCCCCATTGCCGTGGTCTGGTTGGCCGGGGTGTTGTGCCACTTCCCGAACGCGGCCGACTTGTACCCGTAGTGATGCAGCACCTCAGGGATGGTGGCAGAGGTCTTCGGGATGACTCCTGTGTACCCGTCGAAGTCGGATGCCCGTTCTGCAATCGTGCCATTCCCGACGCGATGGTGATTGCGGCCCGTCAGCAGAGCAGCGCGGGTAGGGGAGCAGATGGAGGTGGTGTGAAAGGCGTTGTAACTGATGCCGGTCTGCGCGAGTCTGGTGAGGGTCGGCGTATGGACCTCGCCGCCGAACGTCTCGGCCAGCCCAAACCCCACGTCGTCGAGCAAGATGATGAGGACATTCGGCGCACCCGGTTTCAGACGCCGGGGCTCGGTCCGCCATTTCATGGTGGATTCCCTGATCGTCTCGCCGGCGACACTCGCCGACGGCGTCGGCCGGAACGGCAGCACCGAGCCGTCATCAGCTCTTGTGGCTACGGCTTTTCCTTTGGACCCTACCGTCTTGGTCTCGGCAGACACAGGCAGGGACACGAAGAGGATCGCGAGGAGCACAAGAATCGCATGTACGTGACGAATCATGGCCATTCCTATCGATTGCGATCGGTGAACAATCTCCACCCGGCGCACCGCCGTCAGATAACCGGCTGCCGACGGTGCAATTCTTCTGACTGCGGGCTACTTCATCTTCTCAACACCAGCGTTTGCCTGTCCCTTGGCGCGCTCCGCTTGCGCTTTCGCGCTGCCTTTCGCGCGTTCGATCTCCGCAGCCGTCTTGTTGCCTTTCACATCTTCAATCGCTCCCTTGGTCTGGCCCTCGGCCTCCTTCGCCATCGCCTTCGCCTCTCCTTTTGCCTTTTCGATCGTGGCGGTCGTCTCGCCGGCCAACGAAACGGCCGACAATCCGATCGTGGCGATAGACGCAACAGCAACTCCAAGCAGTAGGTTCTTCATGGCAGGCACTCCTTCTCTCAATCGTGGATGGAGATGAATCGGACGGTCCCGGCGCGCTCCATCATCGTGCCGGGACCGTTCTTCAAGTCTCTAGAAACTTCCGGCCTTCTTCTCGCCGGACGACCCCATATTCAGATCGACCTCGCCAGTGTCTTCAAATGGAATCGTGAACAAGCCGGGAGCATCGGCGAAGGCTTTGCCCTTGAGTCGGTATTGGACCTTGGTACCTCCCGAACTAAGTCCCTGGACCTGTCGGAGAACGCTGCCCAGGCTTGTGATGACCTCTCCGGTCATCACCTCGGAACCGAAGCGAGGAATACTGATTTTCTGTCCCGACATGCCGCTGCCGAACTCTTTCCCGCTCAACTCGATGTCGAAACGTGCTCCATTGATCCCCAGGTCGACGTTATTGCGGTTCTGAATCCGGAGCTGCACCTCGAAGCGCTGTTCCATGAGAGTCATGTCCTTCGGCATGATGTTGGTGATCGAGACCTTCGGCGGTTCGAAGTCACGGGGCATCGTGGAACAGGCGGCAAACGCGAGGACGAGAATCAGCGAGCAGACCGAAGCGACTATTCTTGAAAACGATCGACCATGCATGAGATGGATCTCCTTCGCGAATTGTGATAGGACGACTCAGCCTGAGCCTGCGGAAGCACCTTGCCTGACCCGGTTGTTGTATACCGCCCCATCTTTCATGATCGCAAGAAAAGTTTGTCCGGATCGTCAATGAGGCTGATGTTCTCCAGCGGGTTGCAGTTGACCAGCACGAGATCCGCTAAAGCCCCTTCCTCTACGACCCCGAGTTTGCTTGGATAGGAGTTGCGCGGACCGTCATATTTTAATGCGGAGACTTCACGTGCTACAACAAGCGGACAGATGATGTGCCATCTGCACCATCTCGACATCATGATGCTCTTGCATTAGCATCAAAGCATGCGCACGACCATGACTCTTGATGATGACATTGCAGCCAAGCTTAAGGCGGAGGGGCGTCGTTCGGGTCGCTCCTTTCGAGAGACTGTGAACGAGATGCTACGGCGTGGCCTTTCGATTAAGCGCAGTCGGTCCACCAAGAAGCCGTTCAGCGTGGTGACCCGAGATCTCGGAAAGCTCGTACCCGGCCTCACCCTTGACAGTGTCGGCGATCTGCTGGAGCAGGTCGAAGGCCCGCTCTATCGATGATCCTCGTTGACGCCAACCTCCTCCTCTATGCCTACCACCCACAGTCGGACCAGCACGAGGCGAGTAGGGTGTGGCTGGAAAGCATTCTCTCGGGTGCAGAGCTTGTGCGATTTCCAGGCCTGAAATGGACTAACCCGCTGACCCCGAAATAGCGTCAGCCGCCTGTTTCACTTACTCGATTAGTGGCGGACACATCGGCCTCGGTCAGTACTTGCAGCCTCTCCTCGCGTAGCCATGCAGGCTCTACCCGGGTCGGGTCGAAGCCCTCGGTTCTGGTCGCCCTACATCTACAACCTCACCAGAAGCGTGAGGACTTCGTCCAGCGGGATACGCGTCGCCAGTAACGGCACGAGGAGCAAGAAAGCGACGAAAAGCAGTTTGAAGACATCATAGACATCGCATGCACGCCTTCATCGATGTAGTGGGACGGCTCGCTGAAGTTCCGCGTCTACGTGCCGACATTCACCGGTGGCCGTGGCGAACCGTCCGATCGCTTCCATTATGCGGCATTCTGCACGCGCCACCTCGAGCAGGATGATCGCCGGTCTCATGGAGCGATCTGTTCCGACTCACTTACGGCCTGATCTTTACAGCCGACCCTTCAGCCGCTCATAGCCCTTCTTCAATTCGTCGATTGCCAGGCCGAGTGCCGCGCCGACGGATTCCGCTGTCTTGCCGACTTCCTCACGCGCCGCGTCCAGTTTGGGCTTTATCTCTTCCCACTGATTCTCCAGGCGGGCCCATTCGTCCTTCGCGTCGGCCTTCGCCAGGTGGAGTTTAAGTTGAAGCTCGTCGCGCTGCTGCTTGAGATGCTCCACTGCTTTCGTCATCTGCTCCGTTACGTCTGCCATGGGTATTGCTCCTTTTGTGAATGTGGAAGTGTGTTGTTGTTACTTCTGTTCGACCGTGACCTTGACGATCTTGCCGGCGAAGACGTTATGACCCGGGCAAGACGTTCGACTACCAAGTTAGTCCGAGAGTATTTTCTTGTGCGCAACTTCGGTTCGGGCGGTCTCTTCCTCATGTGCGTCGGCAGCCTTCATCGGCTGCACCTCAATCGTGACCCTGTGGACCTTGCCGGTGAATCGCGACTTGCCTTCTGATCCGATTGTCTCGACCACCGGCGAGGCCAGGTCTATCCCGACATCGGCGGTCTCGTCGGCCGAGAAGATCATGGGCTGGGTCCGTTCGATGCGCCCCTCGCCCACCTTGCGGTCGTTGACGTACAGTGTCCCCGTGCCGCCCTTGCCCAAGCCGCCGCCGTCGTAGGCGAACTCGAAGCGGATCGTGGACCTGCCGGGCTTGAGCGTCTCCTTGGAGGAAACCGTAAACCGTTGCATGCCCAAGAAGTTGTAATCATAGGCCGGCACACCGTCCTTCACGTACAATGCCCAGCCGCCGAAGCGACCGCCCTGCGCGATGACGATTCCATGGGCCGTGGTCCGCTCGGGCATGTTCACCTCGGCGGTGATGGTGTTGGACCGGTTCTTGATGTTGAGAAAGATGTTTTCCGTCATGCCGGTCATGCCGTCGGCCAGCGTCAGCGAGGTGCGACCCGCCATCAGGTCGGGGCGGTTGACCAAGGCCGGAATGATGCGCTCGAACAGCCGGTCGTCGATGGGCAGCGCATAGTTCTTCTCGGCCTCGCGCATGAAGAGGGCCTTCATCTCCTCGAGCTTTTTCGGATGCTGTGCCGAGAGGTCGTGCGCCAGGCTGAAGTCGCTCTGCGTGTCGTACAGCTCCCAGATGTCCTCGGCCAGCGGCCGCCGAGGCTTGGGCTCCCACGGCGCCCTGTGAATGGTCCTGGCGAGCCAGCCGTCCTGGTAGATCGCGCGGTTGCCGAACATCTCGAAGTACTGCGTGGTATGGCGCTCCTTCGCCTTGCCGTTGTCGAAGGAATAGGCCATGCTCACCCCGTCCATCGGGCGCTGCGGCGTGCCGTTGACCGTCTTGGGTTCGGGCAGACCGGCGGCATCGAGGATGGTCGGCGCGACGTCGATCACATGGCTGAACTGGGTACGCAGTTCGCCCTTCGACTTGATGCCCCTTGGCCAGCGGACGGCCATGCCGACCTTGGTCCCGCCGAAGTCGGACCCCATCTGTTTGGTCCATTGATAGGGTGTGTCGAACGCCACCGCCCAGCCGGCCGCCATATGCGGGTAGGTTTCGGGTCCGCCCCACTGGTCGAGGTGTTTCAGCATGTCCGACACCTGCTCCTGGACCCCGTTGAAGTACGTCATCTCGCTGAACATGCCGTTCCGACCGCCCTCGGCGCTGGTGCCGTTGTCGCCGTAGATCAGAAGAATGAGGGTGTTGTCGAGCTGTCCGGTCTCCCCGATGCCTTCGATGAGCCGGCCGATCTCATGGTCGGTCATCTCGACGAATCCGGCGAACACCTCGGCCTGGCGGGCGAACAGCTTCTTCTCGTCCTCACTCAGGCTGTTCCAGTCCGGAATCGCTTGAGGCTTGGGCGCGAGGGTCGTTCCCTTGGGCACAATGCCGCGTTCGATCTGGCGCGCCAGGATCTCTTGGCGCATCCTATCCCAGCCCTGATCGAATTTGCCCTTCCAGCGCCCGATCCATTCCTTGGGCACATGATGTGGCGCGTGCGTGGCGCCCGGCGCGTAATAGACGAAGAACGGTTTCTGGGGAGTGAGCGCCTTCTGGTACTTGATCCAGGCCACCGCCTGATCGGTCATGTCGGTCAAGAAGTGGTAGTTGGGATCGGCGGGCAGCTCGACCGCATGGGTTCCGTCATAGACGAACGGCGCCCACTGGTTGGTCTCGCCGCCGAGAAAACCATAGAACTTGTCGAAACCCTGATGGGTCGGCCAACGGTCGAACGGGCCCGAGACACTCGCCTCCCAGGCGGCGAGTTCGTGCCACTTGCCGAAGGCGCCGGTGCTGTAGCCGTTCAGGCGGAGCATCTCAGGAAGCGGGGCGACGTCGTTCGGGATCTGGCCGGTGTTCCCAGGGAACGCCGTGCCGGTCTCGATGATCGAGCCCATGTTGTTGACGTGATGGTTGCGTCCGCTCTTGAGCGCGGCGCGCGTCGGGGAGCACACGGCGGTCGTGTGGAAATTGTTGTAATACAGCCCTTCCCTCGCAATGCGATCGAACGTGGGTGTGCCGACCGGCCCGCCGAAGGTGCTGGTGCCGGCAAAGCCGAGATCGTCGACGATGACCACCAGGACGTTCGGTGCACCCTCAGGGGCCCTGACCTCGAAATGCGGTGGCGCCGTCACGTTGCGGACATCGAGCTCAGAATAAGTCGGGCGTTTCGGCTCCTGAATCGGCAGCACCGTACGGTCGACCTTGTCGGCAGCCTCGGCAGAGCCGCCGCCAATCACAGTCACGGCAGAGCATCCAATCACCATGAGCGCGATTGCCACCGCTCCTCTGTACAGCCTCATGCCTCTCTCCTCTCTTGAGAAATACTGCATTGCGCGCTCGACCCATCGCTGCTGCTTGCGACCCTAGAGTGCATGGCACGGATGTTCTGAATCGTCGCGTGAAGCGAGCATTTCGTCCGCACCAAACCCGAGGATCACTGGGAGAATCGTCTCGACGTTCGGTTCATCCATTACCACTTGCACCATTTGCCCTCCATTCGGGATTGCGGGGCACGAGCGTCTTCACGTGCGATAGACCCAAGTGACCATACCGCGAGCGACGGGATTCGCATTTGTTTCATCAAGATCCTTCTACGGGTAATGTTTCGTGCTGTGGTTGACGGCTTGCCGTATCCGATGATATGGCTGGCCATTATGAAGACAACCATCCATATTTCTGATGGCCTATTCGAGCAGGCCCGTAAGTTGGCTCATCGAGAGCGGACAACGTTGAGGGCTCTGGTGGAGCAAGGGCTTCGCTGGATTGTCTCAGAACGCAAGCGGAGGAAAGGTTATCACTTCCGCAAGGCCACGTTCAAGGGCCACGGCTTGCAGCCGCATCTCGCGGGGGCTTCCTGGGAGCAGATTCGAGAACTGAGCTACCAAGGCCGAGGCGGATGATCGCCGTCAATGGTCGTGTTCTCGTGCACTCCCATCGCGAAGACTCTCCCTGGCATGAGGCGGCATATGCGCACATCCTTCGATTGGACGAGGGACGGGCGCCATGGGCCATACCATGGCCGTGCATCCACGAATTTCTCGCCATTGTGCCCCGCACGCGGATTTATGCCCCACCGACCACGCCGGGTATGGTAATAGATCAAGTTGAAGCGTGGATTGAATCGCCGCCTTCCTCACCGACCGGGCCTATCGCCATGCTGGCGTCAAGTCCCAGCTTAAAATCGTTAGGATAGAACTCTTCCTCAGGTGTGCACCTCGATGTCTGTGGTCAAAAGTCCGGCGACGGGGCCGGTGCCGAGGGCTTCGCGGGCGGCGCGAACCACTGATCCTTCGGCACGATTTTGGGGCTTGCGGGATCGCCCTCGTAGGCCGGGGTCATGATCTGCACGCCGTGCTCGTTGAAGAGATCCAGGATGTTGCGGTGCAGCGCAGCATAGAGCTGGGGACTTTCTTGGGGGCGATCGGAATACACGTTCAATTCGTATTGCACCGCGAAGTCGTCCAGCGACAGCAGCAGTACGAACGCCGGCGGACTTTGCAACACCCCGTCCGTTCGCCGTGCCGCTTCGAGCAACATGGCCTCCACCTGGCGCCAGGAGGTTTCGTAGCCGATTCCCACGGTCGTATGAAGGATCAGTCCTCGTTCCCGCGCGAGCGAGCTGAAATTCAGGACGCTGCTGTTCAGAATCGTGGAATTCGGAATCGTGATTTCTTCATTCTTGATCGAGCGTAGGTGCGTCGTCTGCAGCCGCGTTGCGGTGACGTCTCCGACCAGTTGGTCGATCTTGACCCGGTCGCCGACTTTGAAGGCGCGGCGGTAAATCAACGAATATCCTGCGATGCTATTGGAGACGGCCGAAGACGATCCGAGCGAGAAAATGACGCCGAGCAGAATCGAGATCCCTTTGAACGCCTCCGACTGGGATCCCGGCACGTACGGATACGCGATGACCAACGCGAAAGCGATGGTCGCCAATCGCAGAATGCGGAATGTCGGCATTCCCCAGTCGGGATCGAACCCGCTGAGCGAGATCGTACCGTGCTGAATGCCGGTGCAATACATCTTCAGCAGTCTGAGGGCGTACCGGATGACGATTGCGAGAATGCCGAGGAAGATCAGGTTCGGCACCGCCTCGATGACGGCCAGACCCATGGTCCGGAGGGGATCGAGCACCAGCGACAGGAGTCTCGTCGAGAGCGTCTTGGTCCAGGGAAACAGGCCGAGAACGAACTGGCTGTAGATGAACAGTAGAAAGAGGATGAGTAACGTGCGCAAGAGCCACTCCGACGATCGGATGCCGCTCCAGATGCGCTCCGATTCCACGATCCGGAAGGTCTTGACGTGCAGGCTCTCGACCTTTGCTTTGTATCGTGTTTCGAGCAACCGGTTCGCGCGCCTGAACGCCAGGGCTAACAGATACAGGGACAGCGAGAACGCGATGATTGCACCCACCGCATAGAGCGTATGAGTGTAGAGAATCTGCGGATTCCTGTCGTGCCTGTAGGCGGCGACCTCGATCCTGATACGGTTTCGATACGTCTCGGCCAGAAGTTGGCGTGGCACCCCTTCGATCTCCGCATCGGAGTCGAACACCGTCACCACGAGCTCGTCCGAAAATTTGACGAGGGAGCGGTCCGTCCCTTCCTCTACCCGGAGGGAATCCAGCGGGAGGCTTTCGTTCGAAGCGACGTTGCGCAGGCGTTCTTCGATGCGGCCGGCCCGTTGCTCAGCCGGAAAGGCGCTGACCCCGCGCACCTTGAACAACACCCGACCGTCCAGCGTCACAGGGGCCAACGGGGACAACTCTGCTGCGGGGATACGCCGCCGAACCGCGATCCGTCGCTCGACTTGCCGGTCGCGCGCAGCAGGCGCTGGCTCTCCCCCTCGAACAGCGAGAGATCAATGGAGCCATGTTCCGTGGAGAGGGCGAGGTGGTCGTCCACGACGCTGAAGACGCCTTTCCCGGTGAGGACGCCGATCGTTCTGGCACTGATGAATCCCGTCCGTCAGGAAGCACGATGAGGGTTGCTCCATCCGTCCGAGAGGGGGCACCCACCGCAGGAGACCTTCCCACTTGCCGGCCACCTGCGCTGCATCGGTAATGGCAACCATCTTCAGTTCAGGCTTCTCTCGCAGCTGAGTCGTTTCGCAACCTGCATTGAGCGCCAGCATGGCGAGGAGCGAGCACAGCGCGAAGCAACCGATGGCCGAACATGGCGCGGTGCGTGAACGTCGGCAGGAGGTCACGGAAACTCGACTGAGCACGCGGCACCTCCGTTGAATTGAAAGAGCGGTGGATGACATCAAGCGGCGCGGCGCGCTGTAGCAAAATATGCCTGCGAGTACAACGAGGCATCCCTCATTTTCCTCCTTGACAGATCTTGGAGAGATCTTGCAGTGTTGACGACGAACCTCGCGTTCAAGACCCACTCGGATGCGGTCGACAACTGAACAAATCAAGAAAGGGGTGTTTCGATGAAAATGGAACGGATGGTCGTACTGATGGCTGTTGTCGTGATGGCCGGCTCTGCCCCGGCCCTGGCAGCCGATGTCTTTGTCTTTCCCAAGGAGAATCAAAGCAAGGAGCAGCAGGAGCAGGATACCTTTACCTGTTACAAATGGGCCAAGGAACAAACGGGCTTCGATCCTACCAAGCCGGTGGCGCAGGCGAGTGCGCCGGCTCCTAAGGGGGGAGCGGTCTCCGGTGCGGCCAAGGGTGCCGCAGTCGGCGCCATCGGTGGAGCGATCGGCGGCAACGCCGGCAAAGGCGCGGCGATCGGGGCGGGGGTCGGCGCCGCAGGCGGCACCCTCAAGCGGCGCCAAGCCGAGCAGCAACAGCAAGCCGCTCAGCAGCAGGCTGCGAAACAATACGAGGCGAGTGTGGACGGATACCAGCGCGCGTACGGAGTCTGCATGGAAGGCAAAGGCTACGCGGTGAAGTAGTCGGCTGGCCCCGGCGCTTGCCGGGGCCGTTCCTGCCCCCTCAGCCGGCACCGGCTCTGCCGGCTATGAATGTGCGGGCGCCTAGTCGATCGAGTATGGCTGAGCCCATACGAGGTTGATCGTCGCCGTTACCTCTGCTCGACTGTGACCTTCCGTACCGGGCCTGGCCTCATCAGGGATGAACTCCTACTGAATCCTGTGCGTCCCCGGCGCGAGCGCCGCTCCGGTGCGCAGTCTCATTCTCATTGCCTCTTTCCTTTCTTTGACGCGCTGCATTTCTTTGAAATGCTGCATGGCGGGCTCGACCAACCGCTGCTGCTTGCGACCGTAGCGTGCATGCTATTGCGGTAGTGTGAGTCAGGCGGAAGAAAACATGAACGGGGAACCACAACCGTCGGTCGAATGCTCCGGCCCCTGTCGACGAGTGTCGCAGGGGCCGGAGCGGGCCGATCATGCCTGTTCAGAACTTGGCGGCAGCGTTGCGGAGGTCGGCGGATTTTGGATTACTGACTGAGCCCTTGACGACGATGTCCGTTGGCCGCACGGATTTGCCATAGTATGCCGCGTTGGAATCATTGGATACCGTGACGATGGCGCCTTCAGCTGAGAATCCGGCATAGATCCCTTTCTTCTTCGCATAGCCGACGAGGTCTGCGGTGATCCCTTGCACGGACCCTCCTTCACCGACCGGGCCTATCGCCATGCTGGCGTCAAGTCCCAGCTTAAAATCGTTACGATAGAACCCTTCCAGTCCTTTCTGGGTCCGCACGACAAAGATGATCTCCGATACGTCGGCACCGGCCATCAGGCCGAAGCTGGCAGAGCCGATGTTGTAAAAAGCCGGTTCGGACCATTTTTTCGTTGCCTGGTCACGCACGATCAACACGCCGTGACCACCGGCCCCGCCGAAGATGAAGGCACCGCGCATAAACTGCGGCACGATGAAGAGGGCTTTGGTTTCCTGCTTCAAGTCACGGAGCGCCGGTCCCATGCTGGGATCCGCGAGGAAACTTTCAAGCGTCATCTTTGCCTTGCCCACGACCTGCTGCTGTTCAACGTCAGTGGCCAGGACAGGCAGGGCGTCGCTCACAATCATCCCTCCCACAAGAGCCGCTGCCATGATAGGTATTGTCAATGTGAGTGCCCGCAACTTCTCGAATAACTGAATCATGCCTTCCTCCTTAAGTATGTGTAGGTATTGTTCATATGCTCCACGGCTTCTTCCGCGAGGCGCACAAGTGTACTGTCCATTCCCTGCATGTGGGGTACCATGTGGCCACGTACGCCAACAAAACAGCGATCACCGAGACTCCCTCTGTTGCCAAGGGGTTGGTGAGGGTACGAGCAGGGAGGGAGATGGAGAACATGCCTGTGCTGTGGAGAATAGGGGCAGGCGACTCATGAGATCATGGAGCAGAATTCTACACAGGGCCGATGCAGCAGTCTGTTGTCCGGTGGCAGTCGGCCCGTGCAGTGAATAGCCCATCGGCCTCGAAATCGATACCGTCGCGCCTGGCTCAGTTGCATCGTCCTGCTGCAGGCAGGCCGTGCCTGTGTCAGAAGGCGCGTGCGTCCTGCGCAGCTGCAATGAAACGCTGCATACAATCGGCGATCCCGGCGCGAATCAAGATTCCGTCCTGCACCAGCATGTTCGGCCCCCTCTGCACCGACGTGCACGGCCAGGTAAACACTGTGCGCTCGCCCGAGCGGACTGTATAGTCGACCACCAGTTCGAACGATCGTTCCTGTCCGCTCTTCCAGTCAAGATAAAATCGTGTGATGGAGCCGGACACGAGGTGGTCGCTCGGCTCCTTCGTCCGGTACCCCGACCGGTCCAGTTCTTTGCGGAGCGCGTCTTCGAAAAAGATGCCGATTTCCCGCGCGAGGTACAACTTGTTCCGTGATGCGGGGTCGGTTTCGACCTGACGCGGACGCACACGATGCTCATCCGACGGTTGATAGCGAAAGGGCGCCGTGCCGACAGTTCCCTGCCCTTTCAGAGGATTGGCCGGCTGGTAGTCCAGGGAGACGATGCGGGGACAGCCCGTCGTCGCGAGTAGGAGGAGCAGAAGCCCGGTCGTCCATAGAAACGGGGTCTGTGAAGAGAAACGGTTTGTCGAGAGGAGTTCCCTGAGCATCGGATCGGCCTTTCAATGAATACGGGAGCCATGCGTCGGGATGCTGTGGAGTATACGCTGCGGCATCCGTGTCTTTCTACAACCCGTACCCCCGACGGGTCGTCAACCTGGGATGTCCTATTGCGCCTGGTACCCGCTTGAGTTCTATCGAAGCGCCGTGACGAGTTCGTCTGGTTTCGGCCGGAGGGATAGACTTCCGTACGTTCTGCATCCTTTCACCGAGCCGGACTGTGACCTAATGGGTTCTACGGTGCGAGCTCCCTTCCCCCATCGCCTTCCTGATCGCAGGTTCGTGCTGGGCGATCACTTTCTGGGCCGCCTGGACCACCAGATCCTGGTCACAGGTGGATTTCAAAAAGAGCCGTGTGACGACCCCGGACACATGTTTGGTGACGTCCTGAGGAGATTTCCAATTGACGCCTTCCTTGCGGCAGGACTCCGGCAGGTCGGTCAGATCGTCTTTCCATTGGGCATCCGTGTGCTTCAGGCGCACGACCACAATCTCCACCGAGCCCGGCAACAGATTCCCCTCTTTGGCCACGCGGAAGAAGAGGGTACGATAGGCCAGCGCGCGCTCTTCCATGATGCTTGGAATCCGCGAATAGTCCGCGTCGAAGAACGAAAACCCTTCTTTCCGATGATTCAGTTCCTCTCCTCCGATATCGAACGGGAACGAGCTATCGATCACCAAGATGACGGCCCGTTTGGCTCGCCCCTCCTGCAGCTGTTTCAAGAAGACCATGAGGAGCGACTCGGCGCCGGTATTGTCGGACATCCCGCCGTCTCCGATATGCCAGTACTGGTCGTCCCCTTCGGCGCTCACGGTGATCGGTCCGATGATCGGGGGAAAGCACATGGAGGCCGCCACGGCCGTCGCGATTTTCACCTGACACTGGTCGAGCTTCAGGTCTTCGGGTGTGCGACTCTCCAAGTCCGACCAGCTGATGCGCAGAAGCTGCTCGGTCTCCGGCGTCATCGTCACCCACCCGGGCTGCTCCTTGAGATCGCGAACCAAATCGTATCGCAGGGCGTCGCGATCGAGCGAACTCAATACCAGCCGGCGCCCGTCGTTATACAGCGTGGTGTTGATGAGAAAATACGGACTGTCGCCGCGCGCCTGCCGCTGGGCGAGTTCCCGAAACGAGGCATCCCCAATGTAGGAGTCTTGCAAAACTTCTTTGAGGGACATGGCTGTCCAGGACGGATTGATCCACCGCAGACGCAGCAGATTCCTCCAGAAGAGCGGCCGTTCATAGTCGCGCGCCATCATCTTCTTGAACTCGGTAAAAAACACCTTGTACGCCTCTGTCAGTTGGCCGTCCGGCGTGAGCATCGGCACCTCGCGCGCCGGTTTCTTCATGGTGTAATAGGCGGAGGCCAGGCTCCCGCCCGACACACTGGAGATGTATGAGACCTGCTCGAGCAGCGACCGTTTCTCGGGCCCGACCCGCAACTGGCTGAGCGTCTCGTAGGCACTGGCCGCAAACAGCGCGGCCCGACTCCCGCCCCCGGACACGGCGAGCCCGACCAGGACCTCGCGGTCAGGAGCCGGTTGCACACAAAGCTTGTCTCCGGTTGATGGTTTGAATTGATGCACTGCAGAGGTCACACATCCCGAAGTCGTGAGTCCAAGGGCAAGACAGAGCACTGCGGTTCGCCAAAACCTGTCACCGGATAGAATACGCATCGAGCACCTCCCGAGACCTAATCGTCTTGCCCCGAGATCGTTGCACCGGAACCTTCTATTTTCTTATGTTGCAGACGGCTCCCGGAAAAGCGGAGCGAACGATATCACCCCCCCCGCATTTCTTGCAATGTCTGCGGGTAGGACCTGGCACTTAGCCACTCCACTCAGAGCGCCGACTGTGCTAGACTCCGGCGCTGATAGGGCTGGTCCATTCCTGAACTTCAATCTTGTGAGGCAACATGGCGAAGGTCTTGTCGATGATGCCGGTTCCCGTTCGACGCGCTCTGCTCGGTTTCTCGCTTCTGTTCCCCATGTTTCTCGGCGCGACGGCTTGCTCGGTGAACCCCGTAAGCCAGAGACCCGAACTGACCCTGATGACGGTGGAGCAGGAGAAGAAGATCGGCGCAGAGGAGGCTGAGAAGGTCGAACAGCAGATGGGGGTATTGGATGATCCGGCGCTGACAGACTATCTCAACGTGCTGGGTCAGAGGCTGGTAACGGAGTCCCCCCGGCAGGACGTGACGTATCACTTCTACGTGGCGGATATGCCGGAACCCAATGCGTTTGCGCTCCCCGGCGGCTACGTCTATGTCAGTCGTGGTTTGCTGGCGCTGGTCACGTCGGAAGATGAACTGGCCGGCGTGGTCGGCCACGAGATCGGCCATGTGGCGGCCAGGCACACAGTCCAGCGCGTTTCCAAACAGGGTCCCTTCGCGGTCGTGTTCGGGATTGCATCGGGGCTGACCGGGATCATCAGTCCGCTCGTAGGAAATATCATCGGGGGCGTCGGGGATCTTGCCCAGAGCCTTGTCTTTTCGCCCTACAGCCGGTCACAGGAGTCCGAGGCGGACAAAATCGGGCAGGAGATGGCGGCCAATGCCGGCTGGGACCCGGAGGGGCTCTCCGTGTTTCTCCATACGTTGGGCCGGCAGGAAGCGCTCTTGAGCAATGGGCCGCGCCGGCCCAGCTTCTTCGATTCGCATCCTGCGACGCCGGACCGGGTGAAGAACACGGGCAAACATGCGAAGCAGCTCAAACGAGCGGCCCGCGAGCCGATCTCGGCCTCACAGCAGGCCTTCCTGGCAAGGCTCGACGGGATGGCGGTGGGACAACGGGCGGCAAACGGCATCGTCAAAGAACACACCTTCAGCCATCCTGATCTGAATCTCTTCATGCAGTTCCCGGATGGCTGGAATGTCGAGAATACGCCCACCAAGGTCGTCTCGGCGCCGAAGGACGGACAAAGAGCGGTGGTGTTCCATGCGGTGGCTGAGGGTGACGATCCGTTGGACGGCATGAGGGCCCTGGAGAAGGCGAGCAAGACGAAGCTCGAGACCAAGACCCATCCGACGAAAGTGAACGGGTTGCCGGCCGCCACGGCCAGGTTTGCCGAATCGAATCTCACCGTGGATGTGACCTGGATTGCGTATAGCGGAACGGTCTACCAGATCGCCGCATTCGCGCCCACGAGAGAATTTCAAGGCGCGGAGCAAGTCTTTCGGCAAGTGGCACAGAGCTTCCGGCCTCTGTCGGCGGAAGAACGGGCCGCCATTCGCGAAGACCGCATCAGGCTGGTAAGAGCGCGGGAAGGGGAGAACGTGCGGGCCGTCGCGGCTCGGTCCAATACCGTCTGGAAGCCCGAACAGGTTGCAGTCGCCAACAATCTGACCGACTACGAACCGCTGCGCGAGGGCCACGTCATCAAGATCGCCGTCTCGGAGCCCTACGAGGGAAAGAAGAAATAAGGGGCGTCTCGATGCGTAGGTGGGCGAAGGTCCTGAATCGGGGGGCTGCCGTCAGAATCGTATTTCAGTCTGCGCATAGAAGTAGGCGCTATCCCGCGCAGACGGGTTGCCGGGAATCTCAGCCTGCCGCTGCACGTAGGAGCCTTTGAAAAAATAATCGAAACCCAGATCAAGCTCGATGAGTGTCGGGTCGGTCATCCATTGCCAGGTGACTCGCAGTTCAAAATCCTGGCCGAGGAAATTGCCCGAGGCTCCGGTCGGATCCTGAAGCCCGGAGCCGACCCAGGCATCTTTCGCCTGGGCAAGGTACCAGGCCCGGTACTTCAGCCCGACCGTCGTGTCATCCCGGGGCTGAAACCTCAACCGCACACCAGGGGTGCTGATATTGGACCGGAAAAACGGGCCGAATACGCCGGTCGGCGTGTATTCCATCCGCCGTGCCCCGAACAGGGTATCGAAGGTCTGGCTTGTTTGGCCGTTGGGATTCTCTGTGCCGCTTGCATAGTCGTATTGAAAGGCGACGCGCGGATTCCACGCGACATTGAACGTACGACCGAACTCCACATGCCCGAATTGGGCGAGGTGATCACGCCCGGCTTTCGTCCCTTGTTGAAACGCCGCTTCGACTTCATAATCCCACCAGCCTGGGGCGGCATAGCGGAACGCCCGCATGCCGTAGGTGCCGAATGTCCGTTGCTCCTCCAGGGTCTGTCCGCCGTTGATGCCGAAGTAATAGAGATCCAGGTTCAGCCAGGGGTGTTGGCGGGATTCAAGCTGCGTCCCCCAGAACAGCGTGTCTTCAACCGGTCGGAGCACGCCGAAGGTGTCGGAGACCGGCGTGACCAGAAATGCCCGGACACGCCAGGCGTCTGCCTTCACCAGATTCCAGTGGAAGCCGTTGAAGGTGTTGGTGGTGTTACGATAGTCGTTTCTCGCGATGAGGCGCCGGCTTCCGAAGTCGAAGGTCATGCGCCCGGCGTGAAAATCGGCGCGAAGTCCGCTTCCGAACAGATCATCCAACCTGATCGCTACGAACGCCTGGAGCAGACGATCGGAGCTGAAGAGAGAGGTATTGATCGTGCCGAGCAGCGCGCCGCTGCTGCCGACTTCGGAGGAGTTCTGGCCTTCGACAAACAGCCGGAACATTTTCCAATCAAGGCCGAAGCGCAAGCGGGTGCGGAACGCCCCGCCGCTGATATCCTCAGGTTGTCCTTTCCGGAAATTGTTGGTCAAGTCTTCATAGCGCATCCGATGATGGAGTCCAATGTCGAGCCACTCGGGCATGTTCGTCAACGCCCTGATATACCGGTGCCACCGCACCTGCCGATCCTCGATGAGAATCTGGTCTGCGGTCTCATGCCAGGGCTCGGCATAAGCTTTTGAGAGCTTGTCCATCGTGTAGCTGTGGACTTGTTTCGGGGATTCCCCGACGATCTCCACCGCTTTCTGGGTTCCCTCGATGATCGGGCTGTTCGATGGCTGGGGATTGCCGTCCTCTTCAGCCATGGCCGGCTCCGTCGTGCCGAGGCTACAGAGGATGAGCACCAGCCCGACGGACAAGGGCCCGGACGGACCATGATGGCGGCGGAGATCAGAAGACCTTGCTGGAATCATTCGGAAGCGAAGCGATCCTGACGCGGCGCGACCTGACGAGACATTACAGTGTCACATTTGCTCGGAATCCGAAAGCGATTTTGTCATCGGCCTGGCGTGAGCTGGACATCTATGCTCATGTCCAGCTCACGCCGGTTTCAACGAGGGATGTTACGGTGTCGGGTTGTACCAGATCGGCGTCGTATAGGCCCGGTCCTGGATGCTCGGCGGCACGTCCGCCGGCAGTTTCACGCCGAAGACCTTCGCATCGTAGGTCGTCCAGCGCGGCGTCGGAATTTCGATCACGCGCACGTAATAGAACGCCCGCTGCTTGGGATCGAATTTCGGGTCTTTCCAGTGGGCCGCCAGGTAGGGCGCGCCGATCGCGTTCGTATAGGTCGCCTCTTTCACGTTCACGGTGTTGCCCACCGGCGGCAGCTTGCCGTCCTTCCCCGGCTTGCGGTGTCCGGACCAGGCCAC
>JARFPM010000132.1 GCA_030444405.1 Nitrospira sp. | reverse complement strand
CATGTCTCGTTGTATGTGGTGACGGGTTCTTGGCCGATCCTCGATGGATGAGGAGCGAAGTGCTCCCTCGTCACGCGGCTTTAGCCGGTCGCCAGCGAAGGCCGACGTTCAAGAGTTCTTGGAGTAACTCTTTGTAATGATAGTCGGCCTTCTTCGCCGAATCGGCAAAGTCTTCGTCTTCCGCGATCTGGGGGTTGGGATTCGCCTCAAGGACGTAGAGTTGTCCATCGGCAGCCATCCGCATGTCGATCCGCGCGTAGCCGCTCAGTCCGAGTGCCCGATAGACCCGTTTCGCTAAATCCTGAATTTCTTCAGTCTTCCCCTCCGGTAGGTTGTCAGCCTCTCGTGACGTGATGCCATACTTCTGCTGATACTTCCGGCTCCACTTCACCCGCTCGGTCGCGATGCGTTTGGCGTCTTCCGGCAGCTTGTCCATAATAAGTTCCCACACCGGCAGCACTTGCAGTTGACCATTGCCGATGATCCCCACGTAGAATTCACGCCCCTCGATATACCGCTCAATCAGGGCGCCACTGCCCACACTATTGTGGATGAATGCGACTCGCTCGCTCAGTTTGTCGTCGTCCTCGACGATCGAGGCTTGGGAGATGCCTAACGAGGCTTCTTCGCTGACGGATTTGACGATCAACGGAAAGGAGAGCCATTTTGGCCGCCTGACGGTGCGTCCTTGAGGCACGTCGATGAATTCAGGGTACGGGATTCGGTGGAAGGACAGCACCTTCTTTGTCAACGCTTTGTCGCGCGCCAGCATCAGTCCGCGCGGATTACAGCCGGTGTAGGGCAGGTGCAGGAGTTCTAGATACGACACCACATGCTGATCATAGACGGCCACGCCGTCGAACTCTTCCAAGAGGTTAAAGGCGATATCCGGCTTCCAATTCTCGATGGCGGAGTGGATCACGCCGAGATCGCTTCTGACCCCCAGCGGGTATACCTCGTGGCTCAGTTTTTTCAGCGTTGAGATGACGTCGTATTCCGTCCGCCACTCCACGGTTTTCAAGTCGTGGCCGTTCACCTCTTCGGGAGGCACAAGGTCTTCGTGCATGAGGACAAGCACACGCAGTCGCTTCATAGTGCCACCCGATGACGTCCACTTCGCAAAAAGTTCATGGTGTGGACGGTCAGAAGGATGGTGAAGTCGAGCTTGGCTTGGTCTTCGGCGACGGGAACCCGCAAGTTCAGTTCACGGCTTCGTTGGATCATGTCTTCCAAGACCTGGTCGATCGTGTATTGATATTCGCCGGTCCAACTGGCGACCTTCCGTCGCACTTCGCGTCGAAAACGGTTGAGGAAGGTCGCGGCGCTCAGCTTGCCCGCATGGCTCGGCAGACTGGAAAACAACCGCTTGAGGTCAGGGTCGTACTGCGATTGCCGTTCGATTCCATAATGTCTTCGCTTGCGTTCATAGTGTTCACGGAGCGTTTTCTTCAAACTAGGGAGCGGATCGACCTCTTCGCGGGTGGCCACGGAGGGTGGGACCCCTCGGAGTTCCCTCATAAGTCCATCGACATATTTGAGCTTCTTGAGCACGGGCCACCCCCGGTACCGTTCCTCCCACAGAGAGTCCGGCGTCAGCCAGACTGCGAAGGTTTCGGCGAAGTCCTCGTCCGGATGACTTTGTGCATACCAAAGGTCCAAGTGGCGGACGAAACTTCGGCTATAAGGCCTGGGGGAGTAGTACAGCGGGTACCGTTGAGAAGACTTGCCGAAAATAGCCTGGCGCGTTTTGCGCCGGCGGATTTTGTAGGCATTTTCGATCGCATGGCCCGCTTCGTGACGAAGAATGCGTAAACACCATTCCGTTGTCCCTCCTTCCACTTCCAACATTTGGGCCTGTTCAAGTTTCGCGAGGCGAGGATGGGCCAGGTAAAAGGGGACGGCGATGCCGGTGACGCCATCGGGAGTAAACCACTCGTTGGAGAGCCAGCAGTGCGGACGAAACAGCAACCCACGGCCTTCCAGTTCACGGGTCAACTCCGCGATTGGCTGTTCCAGAAATCCGCCTTTGAGTCCGATGTGCAGATCGCACATCGGGAGATCCAACAGCGCATCGTCCGGCCAGGTTGCCCATGTGGGCTCGTCCTGGCCGATGACCGCAGTTTTGAGTACCTCGAACGCTGTGCGCTCCATGATGAGCAAGCCTCTGAAACTCGCATGCTCGGCCCTTCATGGAAAATATAGCAGGTCGCGTCTAAAACGCTTGATGCAGCCGTTGCGTCAAGAACGGGAGAGACGGGCGAGAGAAGAATTGTAGGAAAGGTTCTGGTTTGAACTGAAGCTATGGCTTCAATGATCCATGAGAGCCCTGAAAATGAGGCAGCCGCGCCATCAGCACCGGCACGGCTTCCCAAATGTGGTCGATGACTGATTCTACATAAGCCCGCGCTTCGACCATATCGCGTTCCCAATTAGGGAGGGCTTCGTGTAGGTCGAGGATCGGGGTTCCCACGCCGTACGACACTTCATTGAAGAGCGGAACCTTTAGTCCGAATTTGTCATGGATGAACTCTCGATGATCCAGACCCATGGCGATGATGAGGTCATTCCGGTCGATCAGTTTCTTGGTCAGCCTTTGCGGGATATGAGCGGAAGGGTCGATTCCTTTTTGGATCAGCCGGTTGGAAATGACCGGGTGGATCGTGTTGGTCTTGGCGTCGATCCCCGCCGATTCAACTCGGTAGGAAGATTGCTGACCGAGCTGTGCCCGTAAGGCATATTCGGCCGCCATGCTTCGGAAAACATTGCCGGTACACACAAAGAGGATGGACTGTACCATAGGCGGTTCGTTTACCCTTTCCTAGCCCGCATTATTCATGAACACTTCTGCTGCAATCGCCGACCCGCTGTTCCGACAAGCCTGCGGCTGGCGGGCTCGCCCCTCGAACCCTCGACGTACTGCACGAGTACGCCTCAGGTCCTCTGGGCTCCGCACGCCGGTCTCACGACGCGGCTTGGCGATTTCGCGACGAACTGTCATGAATAATGCGGGCTAGCCATGATCCTGTCGACAGGACCACAATGGAGCCGCTACAATCTTGCCATGCTTATCCCCCTTGCTCCAACATCTACGCCTAAATTAGACGAAGCAACGGAGAAGATACAAACGCGTCTTTGCCGGCTGGTTGGCCAGGCCATCGCTGACTACCGGCTCATTGAAGACGGCGACAAGGTGATGGTGTGCCTGTCGGGCGGTAAAGACAGTTATGGTTTACTGGATATCTTGCTCGTATTGCAACGCCGAGCGCCGATTCATTTTGATCTGATCGCGGTCAACCTCGACCAACGCCAACCAGGCTTTCCGGAACATGTGCTCCCTCAGTATCTGACCAGTTGCGGAATTCCGTTCCATATTGAATCCCGCGATACCTATTCTATTGTGAAACGGCTCATCCCGGAGGGGCAGACGACCTGTTCATTGTGCTCACGGTTACGACGAGGGCACCTCTATCGCATTGCGACGGAGCTTGGTGCCACCAAGATCGCGCTCGGTCATCACCGGGACGATATCATTGAAACCTTGTTCTTGAATCTTTTCTATACCGGCAAGCTGAAGGCGATCCCTCCCAAGCTTCGTTCAAAGGACGGTCGACACCTCGTCATCCGACCGCTCGCGCTCGTGAAAGAGACCGACCTCGCACGATATGCGGAGCTGCAAAGATTTCCGATCATTCCTTGCGACCTCTGCGGCTCTCAAGAGGATTTGAAAAGAAAAAAAGTGAAGGCGTTTCTTCGGCAATGGGAACGGGAGTCACCCGGTTGTATGGACAGCATTGCTGCTGCCTTGACCAATGTCGCGCCGTCACTCTTAATGGATCCCCGGCTTTTTGATTTCAAGTCGCTGGCATCGGTGGTAAGCGATCAGGCCGAGGGCGACGCGTGGTTGGATCAAGACCCCATCCCGCACCAGACTGTAGACGCATCTCCCTCGTCTACATAAGTTCCTTCGTGACCCCTGAACCCGCTTCATAAATGTTTTTCTCTTACAAGGTGTTAGCATCGCCAGTCTCCAGACTGGCGCGGATTTCTGATGAGTGTAATAATGTAGCGAGGGCTTTTTCGAGTTCTCCGCCGACATGGCGACAGCAAGATCGCCTGAGAGGGTGAACGGTGTGCGAGAAACGGATGGAGAGGGCTTGGGCCAACGGAAGATTTCTTACTCGGGATCCTGCATTCAGACATAGATGATGAAGAATTCTTCATGAGCTTCTAACGTGGTCTTCATATTTTGGGGAGTATGCTCCTAGAGGGAAAGGAAGGTGAGGGGCTATGATAACGATGTTCTTGACAGTGGTCGCACTGAGCGTGACCGCCGGTGTCATCCAGAGGGGCACGTTGAGATTCGGTAGGATCAGACTTAACGGGAAGGTTCTTCCCCGTCGAGCCATCGGCGCTTTCTGGTTTCTTACGATCCTCCTCCCTGGCTTAGCCGGTGCTCATGGCAATGTGACGATGGAGGAGGACAGCTGTGTCCAACGGGTTGGAGGGAATCTCGTCCATTTCAACGCGTACCAGCCTCAAAACGAGGCGAAAGCGCAGTACTGCACGGAGATTCCCGGTGAGGGCGACACGTTCCTTGTGGTGGATCTAGTCGACCCCGGTCTGCGTAACACGCCGGTAGGAGTGCGGGTTGTTAGAGGGCTCAGCGAGACCGCAGAAGATGAGACAGTCGCCTACTGGCCACCGGCGACCCATCCGGATGGAGTGGTCAGGGGTGAAGCCAAGTTGGTCAAGGGTCTCTATAAGCTAATCATCACGCCCGAAGGTTTCAGTCCTTCATCCTACTTGTTACGAGTACAACAGATCGATTATGCGACAATTACTCGAAAAGCGATCGGCCCATTGACCATCCTACTTCTGTTCGCCTTGATCGGCTATGAGTTCTCGAAGTCAAAGCGATTTAGGAACTGGCGGCTCTCTAGCCATTCGTAAAGATCAGGTCGATACAGAGATTGGACCTAACAAGGAGGTTACACTATGGCAAGCGAGCGGGGATATGATGTCTCGCAGTGGTACGATTCGAAGCCGGTGAAGATCGGCTGGTTTGCGATGTTGGCGATCGGGGTGTTTTGGGTGGTCTACCAGCGGACCTTCGGGTATTCGCACGGGTTGGATTCCATGACGCCGGAGTTTGATTCCGTGTGGA
>JARFPM010000131.1 GCA_030444405.1 Nitrospira sp. | reverse complement strand
AGACAAAGCCGTAATGGATCTCGATGCGTTCGCCTCCGGTATCCTCCGGAAGATCCTCGTGCAGAACGGGGAAACGGTGGAGTCCGGAACGCTGTTGGGTGTCATCGGCGAGGCGATCAGGCGGTATGAGCGCGTCGATATCGGCATTGCGGTCGGTATGGAGGACGGCCTGATTACGCCCGTCATTCGCGATTGCGGCGTCAAGACGTTGGAAACGATCTCAGCTGAATCTCGGGCGCTCATCGAGCGGGCCAAACAAAAACGGCTCCAACCACAGGAATACAGCGACGCCACCTCCTCAATCTCCAATCTCGGCATGTTCGAGGTGGAAATTTTCTCGCCGTCCTCATCCCGCCGCAAGCCGCTTCGCTTGCCGTCGGTGCTCTTCGGGACGTGCCGGTCGTCGTTGCGGGCGCCGTGAAAGCCGGCCGCAGAATGCAGGTGACGCTGTCGTGCCATCACCGGGCCATCGATGGTGTGATGGGCGCGAAGTTTCTGACGGAGCTGAAACGCCTCCTTGAACACCCGCAGGAGCTTACTGCTCAGGCGATGAAATCCTGAGGTCGGCGCCTGGGTGGTTCATCGTCCCCCGACATCCTTCGCATCGACCATTAGGTAGCCACCTGCGAGCATCCTAGTTACCATGGCCCATCGAAAACCGAATGGTTTCGTCACCATCGGCTCGGACGTTCATCCCGCCATGTTATAATCCCGCGCCTATGAGTAATTCGATCATCATCAAGAGCGCGGAAGCACAATCTCAAGAATTGCACCGTCCAGATCCAAGACGACACACTCTTCGCCATCACAGGCGCGATCAGGTGCGCAAGATTCGTCCCCGGTTGTCTCATGCTTATCGGCAAAACGGGTAATCTCAAATCGGGGAGCTATGGGCGAAACTCGCGTTGACCTGCAGCATTTGCTCGAAGACCTGCGGGACGCCTATCCAGGTGCCCTCGAAGAAACCATTTTGACCGAAGTGGTCGCCAATTCGCTCGACTCCGGTGCCACCTGCCTCCGGTTCACGGTCGGCCCTACTTTGTCGGCGTTGACGATCGTAGACGACGGATCAGGCATGAGACGAAGGGATCTGGTGCGGTACCACGATCTGGCCGCGAGCACGAAGACGCGGGGACAAGGTATCGGATTCGCCGGAGTCGGGATCAAACTTGGGCTGCTGGTCTGTGAAGACGTGGTCACCGAAACGCGTCGGGGTAAGGAACATGTGGCGAGCCGCTGGCACTTGGCGGGACGGCATAAAGCGCCGTGGAAATGGATTCCACCATCGGGGTTGGTGACCGATCATGGCACGGCGGTGCAGCTCAAGCTGCACAATGCGCTCTCGCCGCTTCTGGACGAAGGCTATCTCGAAGGGACGCTGCGGCGACAGTATCAACCGTTGCTGGAGCCGGCGTTTGACGAGATGCTTGCGGCACATTATCCGAAAGGCTTCCGGTTCGAGGTCAATGGCCGCGTGCTGGAGCGTCAGCCTATCCACGGCGCGGAGGTATCGAAACTTGCTATCTGCCTGGCGCGCAAGCGCAAGCCGGCGGCGGTCGGCTATTTGGCGCGAAGCGAGTCTCCGTTTCCGGAAGACCAGCGAGGTCTGGCCATCAGTACGTTCGGCAAGGTGATCAAGCGTGGATGGGACTGGTTGGGGATTACGCCGGCCGCTCCGGACAGAATGGCCGGGATGATCGAGGCACCGGCGCTGGCTGCCGCCCTCACGCTCAACAAGGGAGATTTCGTACGGGTCGGGACGCGGGGCGCGCTGTACTTGGGGTATCGCAAGGCCATCCAAGAAGCGGTCTCGCAGCAGCTTGCCCATTGGGGAGATATCCGTGAATCCGGAGACAGAGCCGGCCGCCGAGCGGTGCGGCCGATGGAGCGCGATCTGGAAACGGTCCTGGTGGACCTGGCTGAAGAATTTCCACTGCTGGCGTCGCTGGTCGAGCGACGACCCGGCGGGCAGAAGCGATTGCCCATCGGACAATCCAGTTCGACGGAGAACGGACAGGGCTTTCTCGCCGCGTCGGTCATGAGCGGTACGGAAGCCGCCGAGGATGTGGTGACTCCTCCGGAGGCGACCGAGGATCCTGACCAATTCCCGCAGCCGGCCGAAGCAACGCAAGGAGAGGCGAACCCTCAGGCGGAACCTTCGCCCGGAGTCGCTGTCGTTCCGGGACCAAGAGGTCGGTCGCGGCCGGCTCATTACGGGCTCAGCATCCGGTTCGAATCACATGAAGGAGATCCGGACCTCGGCCGCCTCGTTGAATCCACCGTCGTCGTGAACGACGCGCACCCCGCCTATCGTCGAGCCGTGGCCTCTCGGTCGGAGGGATACCACATCGCTCTTGCCGTCGCGTTGGCCCTGGCGCGTTTGGCTGTGCCGCCCGCTGAAGAACACGAGTTCGTGACGGCGTTTCTAGGCCGCTGGGGCGAAGCCCTCGATGGGCCGCGCCGCAGGTCCCGCAAGCGATCTTAGCCCTCGCCGATCCGATGCCGCCGGATGGTATAATCCGCCGCCTATGAGCAGCTCTATCGTCATCAAGGGTGCGCGGGAGCACAATCTCAAGAACATCGACGTGGAGATCCCGCGCGACAAGCTGGTGGTCATCACCGGCTTGAGCGGGTCCGGCAAATCCTCGCTTGCCTTCGACACCATCTATGCGGAAGGTCAGCGGCGCTATGTCGAGTCGCTGTCGGCCTATGCTCGGCAGTTTCTTGAGCAGATGGGCAAGCCAGATGTCGATTCGATCGAAGGCTTGTCTCCCGCGATCTCCATCGAACAAAAGAGCACCAGCCATAACCCTCGTTCCACTGTCGGCACCGTCACGGAGGTCTACGACTATCTCCGGCTGCTGTTTGCCCGCGTCGGACGCCCCTACTGTTTTCAATGTGGAGAAGAGATTACCGCGCAGACCGTGCAGCAGATGGTCGATGCGATTGCCTTGTTGCCGGAAGGGGAGAAGTTTCAGATTCTTGCGCCGATCGTGCGTGGGCGAAAGGGTGAGTACAGGAAGGAACTGCTGGAGATGCGAAAGGCGGGCTATGTACGAGCCCGCGTGGACGGCAAGGTTGTCGATCTGGGGGAAGACATTCCTCTTGATAAACAGAAGAAACACACGATTGAAATCATCGTCGATCGGCTGGTCATTAAATCCGGTGATGCGCTCATGCGGCGACTGGCAGATTCCGTCGAAACGTCGGTCAAGCTGACCGGTGGGCTCGTCGCAGTATTGACTGAGGATGGTCATACCCGCCTGTACAGCGACAAGCTGGCCTGTATCAATTGCGGGGTGAGTTATCCGGAAGTCACGCCCCGAGTGTTTTCCTTCAACAGCCCGCACGGCGCCTGTCCTGCCTGCGACGGCATCGGCTATGCCATGACGCCGGGTAACCAGGAGGAAGAAGATCTCACGCTGTTGGAGCCCTGTGAAGTCTGCCATGGAGCAAGGCTCAGGCCTGAAAGCTTGTCGATCAAATTGGCCAAGAAATCCATCGCCGAGGTGACCAGTCTTTCGGTTCGCGCGGCCGCCGAATTTTTCCTGTCTCTCAAATTTACCGACCGCGAGCTGGTCATCGCGCATCGGATTCTGAAAGAGATTCGGGAACGATTGGGTTTTCTGGTTAATGTGGGTTTGGACTACTTGACGCTCGATCGGGCTGCGGCCACCTTGTCCGGGGGCGAGGGACAGCGGATTCGCTTAGCGACGCAGATCGGGTCAGGCCTGGTGGGCGTATTGTATATCCTAGACGAACCCTCCATCGGCCTCCATCAACGCGACAATCGGCGATTGCTGCAAACCTTGCTCAGGCTGCGGGATCTCGGCAACACGGTCGTCGTCGTGGAGCATGATGCCGAGACGATGATGGCGGCTGACCATATTTTGGATATGGGCCCCGGCGCAGGCTCGCAGGGAGGGCATGTCATCGCGCAGGGGACGCCTCAGCAGATCATGGGCGACCCCGACTCATTGACTGGCCAATACTTGCGCGGAATTCAGGCTGTCTCAGTACCGCAGCGGCACCGGAAGCCGAGGGGGACACTGTCGGTCGTAGGGGCCCAGAAACACAATCTAAAAAACGTCACGGCACGAATACCTCTGGGGCTCTTTACCTGTGTGACGGGGGTATCCGGGTCAGGGAAGAGTACGCTGGTGTTGGAGGTGCTGTTCCATTCGCTCTCGCAACTGCTCTACCACAAGAAGCCCAAGATCGATGGGTGCAAAGAATTGAAAGGAGTCGATGCGCTCGATAAAGTCATCGACATCGATCAATCGCCAATCGGCCGCACTCCCCGGTCAAACCCGGCTACCTATACCGGACTCTTCGGCTACATCCGTGATCTCTATTCGAATCTTCCGGAGTCACGAGTGCGTGGATACAAACCTGGTAGGTACAGCTTCAACGTGAAGGGGGGACGATGCGAAGCTTGTCAGGGCGATGGTCTCATCAAGATCGAGATGCATTTCCTGCCGGATGTGTATGTGACCTGCGAGGTCTGCAAGGGGCAACGGTACAACCGCGAAACGCTGGAGATCCTTCATAAGGGGAGGAGCATTGCCGATGTGCTGAACATGACCGTGGACGATGCGTTGGAGTTTTTCGAACACATTCCGTTGATCAAGGCGAAGCTCCAGACCCTGCACGACGTTGGCTTGCACTATGTGAAGCTCGGCCAATCAGCGACGACGCTCTCCGGCGGGGAAGCGCAGCGGGTGAAGCTGTCGCGCGAGCTCTCCAAGCGGGCAACAGGTCGCACGATGTATATCCTCGATGAGCCGACGACCGGCCTGCATTTTGCCGATGTACAACGATTGCTCGATGTGCTGGATAGACTGGTCGAAACCGGCAACACGGTGCTGGTGATCGAACACAATCTGGACGTCATTAAGAACGCGGATTGGATCATCGACCTGGGACCGGAAGGCGGAGATCGCGGTGGCGAGATCGTGGCCGAAGGACCCCCAAAAGAGATTGCGAAGTCGAAGCGGTCCTATACGGGACAGGTGTTGAAAGAAGCAGGGTTGTAGGGGGACTGGACACGCCGTCAGGCGTTGCCTGTCCCCGTTAAGCGCTGATCACGTTTTCTGGTTTGTCGGTCATCTATCTGAAGAAGGCCTTAAAGTGGAGCTACGTGGTGGGACTCTCGCTGATCGTCCTAGCCGTATTCGT
>JARFPM010000011.1 GCA_030444405.1 Nitrospira sp. | reverse complement strand
CCCATGGTTGCGGTGACGCTGTTGCACCGGCGGGGCTATTTTTATCAACGGCTGGACGAGCGGGGTTGGCAGCATGAAGAGCCCGTAGCCTGGCCGATCAACGATTTCTGCAAACCTGTGGACAAGCGTGTCATTGTCGAACTCGAGGATCGCGCTGTCCATGTCGGAGCGTGGCAGATTCGAGTGAGGGGCGAGTCGGGCGGTGAGGTGCCAATCTACTTTCTCGACACGGATCTTCCCGAGAATCAGCCCTGGGACCGGACTCTGACCGACATCCTCTACGGAGGCGACGATTACTATCGGCTCTGCCAGGAGATGGTGCTGGGATTCGGGGGGTACCGCCTGTTGCGTGCGCTCGGATACAGCCACATTCGCCGGTTTCATATGAATGAAGGACACGCGGCGTTGCTTGTGCTCGCTCTGCTGGAGGAGAAACTGGCTTCCCGCGTCCAAGAAGCGTCGATTCCCGCTGATCTTATTGATGCCGTCCGGGAGCAATGTGTGTTTACGACCCATACGCCGGTGCCGGCAGGTCACGATCAATTTCCCCCTGACCTTGCGCATCAAGTGCTCGGCGACCGGCGCTGCGCCTGGCTCAAAGCCTGCGGCCATGACCATAGCTTGAACATGACCCAGCTGGCGCTGCGTGGCTCGCGGTTTGTCAACGGCGTTGCCATGAAGCACGGTGAGGTGTCCCACAGCCTCTTCCCCGGCTATCCGATTCACTCGATTACCAATGGAGTCCATGCGGTCACGTGGGCCGCGCCCTCGTTTCAAGCGCTTTACGATCGATATCTTCCGGACTGGCGGCGGGATCAGCTCTCCCTTCGTTACGCGATCAGCATTCCCGGCGAAGAGATTTGGAACGCTCATCAGGAGGCGAAACGGGTATTGGTCGAACATGTGAATCATGAGACCAACGCGGGATTCGACCGGGACGTGCTGACGCTGGGGTTTGCCAGGCGAGCAGCGGCGTACAAACGGGGGACCTTGATTTTTCACGATATCGAACGGTTAGCCAAGATTGCCGAACAGATCGGACCGGTCCAAATCGTCTTTAGCGGCAAGGCCCATCCACGTGATCAGGATGGAAAGAACATGATTCACGGCATCCACGAGTTCCGCGATGCCCTGCGGGGCAAGATCCCGGTCGCCTATCTTACAAATTATGACATGACGCTGGCGAAGCTGCTCTGTGCCGGTGTGGATGTCTGGCTTAACACGCCGCTCCCTCCGATGGAGGCCTCAGGGACCAGTGGCATGAAGGCGGCGGTCAATGGTGTGCCCAGCCTCAGTGTGCTCGACGGCTGGTGGATCGAAGGGCATGTGGAAGACGTGACCGGCTGGTCGATCGGTGATCGGGTGGAGGCTTGCATGGAGCCGAGCGGGGGCACGGATGCCTGCCATGCTGCGGCGCTGTATGACAAGCTGGAACAGAAAGTATTGCCGTGTTTCTACAAGGATCGTGAACGCTTTACCGAGATCATGCGGCAAGCGATTGCATTGAACGGCGGGTTCTTCAATACACAGAGAATGATGGGCCAGTATCTCCACAATGCCTATCGACTGGTCGGTGAATAGGTCCGCTGCGGGCCCAACCATGGTTCCCCGTGACGTAGCAGTGATGAGCGATATCCTCTACTCCTCCATCTTGCCCATGTCAACGACCCTAGTCGACGACCGCGCTCGTACTCCAACAAGATTGAAAGATTGCCACACAGCTGATTCGATGTGCTTCCTTGTTATCTTTGTGCACATAGGCGGACGGCAGCCTTCTCCGACAAAAAACACATGAATTGCCCATCACAAATATGCTATCGAAGGGGCGCTGTGAACGGCGTGCAGCTTGCGCCATACAAGCACGCCGGAGGGGAAGGAGAAGGATGGGCCGGAGTCTGGTCTCTTGCGATCGGTGGATTATCGGATTGCTCGCCATGGGTTTTGTCTTGCTGGCAGGACAAGCGTATGCGGACGAGTCGAATGAGAATAAGCCAGATGACACGAAGCCAAGGGAGGTGCTGGATTGCCGGTATCAGCAAAGTCCTGAGCAAGCTGTTGACGGGCCGACCAGCGAAACATTTCCCTCGGACGACGTCTTCCGTCCCCTCTTGGCCGACCCAAAGCAGCCGCAGTGGTTTGCTCTCTGGCAGTTCACGCGATCACTCACTGCAGGCACCTCTTCGAACATCGGATCGGTTGCTGTCGGAGAGAATTTTGGGTTTTATACCAGGCGTAAGGGATGTAATGGATGGCAGATCAGCGTCCTGACCGGAGTTTTCGCGCAATTTGACTTAGATACGTCGAATGCGGCACTAGTCAACATCGATTTCAACGTGGGCATACCGCTGACCTGGCGTCAGGGAAACTGGTCTGCGCGCCTACGCTATTATCACCAGAGCAGTCACCTTGGGGATGAATTCCTGGGGCTCAACCCTGACTTTCAGTCGATTAATCTCCAGTTTGAAGAAGTCGACATGATTGTGTCCTATGACTTCCGGAAATGGATGCGTCTGTATGGGGGAGGAGCGGTGATGGTCAATCGCCAGCCGTCCACGATCGACCGGAATACAGTGCATTGGGGATTCGAAGCGCGGACACCAACGTCACTGGGGCGATCCCACGTATTTGGTCTGCTCTCTAATCCGATCATCTTTTCACCCCTCCTGACGGCGGACTTTAAGTCGGTTGAGGAGCAGAACTGGTACATCAACACGAATCTCCTGTTAGGCTTCGATATGTTTCGGACCGGTTCCTTGAAGCGCCTTCGGATTCTCTTCAACTACTATCACGGATATTTTCCCTATGGGCAATTCTTCTACTCGCAGAAGACCGAAGCGTTCGGAGCCGGCGCCTATTTCATGTTTTAGCATTGTGGGGGGACGTGAAAAACGGTCAATGTTCAACCTGCCGGTGCTGGGGTAAAGTCCGCTCAGCACCGAGGAGCAAAGCCGATGAATAAAACAACCTCCTTTTCCATTTGGTATGTGCTTCTCGCCATCATGGCGGTGGTGTTCGTGCATGACTTCATACTTGCTCTCAACAAAGTCGAAGAACTTCCCTACAGTGAATTCAAGAAGTTGGTGGCTGGCGGCAAGGTGGCGGAAGTCTCGCTGACCAGCCAAGTGCTGACCGGTAAGATGAAGCCTGAGGGGGAATCCAAAGAACAGAAAGCTTTTGCGACCGTGCGGGTCGAGGATCCGGATCTCGTCCGGGAACTCAACGAACGTGGAGTCACCTTTACCGGTGTCATTGAGTCAACATTCTGGCGGGATCTTCTCTCCTGGATCATCCCGGTCGCCCTGTTCGCTGGCATCTGGTTCTTCATTTTGCGCAGGTTTGGCCAAGCCCAAGGCGGCTTCATGCAGGTGGGGCAATCCAAAGCAAAGATCTACGTAGAGAAGGACATCAAGGTGACGTTCGCGGATGTCGCGGGCGTAGACGAAGCCAAGGAAGAACTGCGTGAGGTGATCGAGTTCCTCAAGACGCCGGAAAAGTTCACCAAGCTTGGCGGCAAGATTCCCAAGGGAATACTCCTGGTCGGTCCACCAGGGACCGGCAAGACGTTGCTGGCCCGTGCTGTGGCCGGTGAGGCCGGCGTGACGTTCTTCAGCATCAGCGGATCTGAATTTGTGGAAATGTTCGTCGGAGTCGGGGCGGCCCGGGTCCGTGATCTCTTCGATCAGGCAAAGCTCAAAGCCCCCTGCATTATTTTCATCGATGAATTAGATGCGCTCGGAAAAGCGCGTGGCGCGGGGCCCATGGGGCATGAGGAGCGGGAGCAAACGCTCAATCAGTTGCTGGTCGAGATGGACGGCTTCGATCCTCGCATCGGGGTCATTCTCATGGCCGCGACCAATCGCCCCGAGATTCTTGATCCTGCGTTGCTGCGGGCCGGCCGGTTCGATCGTCATGTAGTGGTGGACCGTCCGGACAAGATCGGTCGCCTGGCCATTCTTCGTGTGCATGCCAAACAGGTGACGCTTGGCCCCGATGCCGATCTCGAAAACATCGCAGCGATGACCCCTGGGTTCTCCGGAGCCGATTTGGCCAACATCATCAACGAGGCGGCGTTGCTGGCTGTGCGCCGTGGCAAGGATCAGGTCGGTATTTCCGAATTACACGAGGCGGTCGAGCGAGTCATTGCCGGACTAGAGAAGAAGAATCGCGTCCTGAATAAGATGGAGAAGGAGCGGGTTGCCTACCATGAGACGGGCCATGCCCTCATTGCCATGTCTTTGCCGGGGATGGATCAGGTGCAGAAAATCTCGATCATTCCGCGCGGCGTGGCGGCGCTCGGCTACACATTACAGCTTCCGACGGAAGACCGGTTTCTCATGACGAAATCGGAATTGGAGAATAAAGTTGCCGTCTTACTAGGCGGGCGGATCGCCGAAGAAACGATCTTCGGCGAAGCTTCGACGGGAGCGCAGAACGATCTCGTGAAAGCCACCGACATCGCAAAAAGTATGGTGAAGGCCTACGGGATGAGCGAAAAATTGGGCACAATCACCTTGGAGCGAGAACGACAGCCCCAATTTCTCCAACTTCCGCTTGCGTCGGAAAAGGGCGATTATTCCGAAGAGACCGCCCGTGAAATAGACTGCGAAGTGCGGCGGATTATCGACGAGCAGTACGGCCGGGTGAAGCGATTGCTGGAAGAGAGGAGAGCGGCATTGCAGCAAGGAGCAACGCTCTTGTTGGAACGAGAAGTGATCACCGGGGCGGAGCTGAAAACCATCATGGAAAAGGTTTGAGCACACCGCCGGCCCTAAGGTAGGTACAAGGTGAGCGGCGCGGTCCTCGATAGCGAGGTTGAGGGCGGCTGCCGAGCGGACGATGCTAGTGGAACAACAGGCAACCATCTCCGTCAGTGACAACGTGGTTCAGTGTCGTGGGGCCTGGACCCTTCCGAATTTGACTGAACTGGAGCGTCGCAGCGAGAGGCTCCAATGGCCCGACGCTCCCGACGTAATATGCGAGGTCGGAGAGGTGACCGCCATGGATACCGGCGGGGCTCTGTTGCTGCAACGGGGCATCGACGGCCTGCGTCGCACGGGCCGAACCGTGTCCATCGAAGGTCTGAAACCCGAATTCGCGGAGCTGGTCCGGCTGGTTGAAACCCGGTCGCGCCTCAATCACGCAGCCGAACTCCGGCGGGACGGATGGGAGGAACGGCTTATCCCGCATGTCCAGAGTCGAAAAGATGCGGCCGTTCACGCGCTTGCTTTTCTTGGAGAAAGCACCATCGCGTTTGGCCGAACGCTGATACGGCCACGTTCCATTCGATGGCGGGCGCTCTTGCGGATCGTGGAGCTGGACGGCGTGCGCGCCTTGCCGATCACCGGCCTGCTGACGTTCCTCGTCGGCATCGTGATCGCCTATCAAGGTGCGGAACAGCTGCGCAAGTTCGGCACGAACATCTTTATCGTCGATCTCGTCGGCATTTCTCTGCTGCGTGAAATCGCGCCGCTGATTGTCGCGATCCTCATTGCCGGACGGTCGGGATCGGCCTATGCTGCCGAGATCGGCACCATGAAGGTGACGGAAGAATTGGACGCGGTTCGGACCCTGGGGATCTCGCCCATGAATCTGCTCGTGTTGCCGAGAGCGCTGGGCTTGGTCATAGCCCTCCCTCTCTTGACGGTGTATGCGGACGTCGTGGGGGTATTCGGCGGCATGCTGATTGCTTTGGGGGAGCTCAACGTGAGTTTTGTAGAGTTTGTCTCTCGATTCGAAGAAGCCGTTCCTGTGCGCCATTTTCTCATCGGCTTAGGGAAGGCGCCGTTCTTTGCGGCACTCATCGCTTTGGTGGGCTGTTATCAGGGATTTCAGATCAGAGGCGGCGTGGACGATGTCGGCCGACACACCACCATCAGTGTCGTGCAGGGGATTTTTCTGGTGATCGTGTTCGACGCGATCTGCAGCATCCTGCTCAATTGGTGGGATTTATAGAAGAGCAGCATGAAGATTGAGGTTCGAGCTAAAGCATGACCCATAACCTTAGCCTTCTGTCTCGTCCGTGTAAGAGGTAGTCTCTGATGCCGTCGGCCACGAACATCGAAACACCGGTGATTGACGTGAGGCACGTCGTGACGAAGTTTGGACAGGCTGTCGTGCATGAGGACGTCAGTTTGTGTATTCGTCAAGGCGAAATCTTCGCGATTGCGGGCGGTAACGGGTGCGGCAAGACCACGTTGTTACGGGAAATCATCGGCCTGATCACACCTTCGGCGGGAACGATACGGCTGTTCGGAATAGACAGCCGGCGATTGGAAGCGGGTGATGGCCATCCCATCCACCGCCGGTTCGGCGTGATGTTCCAGCACGGCGCCCTGTTCAGCTCGCTCACGCTGGCGGAAAACGTGGCCGTGCCGTTGCGTGAGCATACGGACCTGAATCCACGGTTGATTCGGGAGATCGTCGACGTCAAGATTGCCATGGTAGGATTGCCGCCGGACAGCGCCGGTAAATTTCCCAACGAGCTCAGCGGAGGCATGAGGCGGCGAGCTGCCCTTGCCCGCGCGATCGTGATGGACCCCCAGCTGCTCTTTCTGGATGAGCCGACGGCCGGGCTGGATCCGATGATCGCGGCCGGATTCGATGATCTCGTGCTCTCGTTGAAAACTCACTTGGGACTGACGGTCGTCATGGTGACGCATGACCTCGACTCCTTGTGGCAGATCGCCACTCGTGTGGCGGTGTTGGGTAATGGGAAGGTGCTGGGAGTCGGAACCATGCGGGAACTGTCGCAGTCCGACGATCGCATCATCCGTGAATACTTCCACGGTCCACGGGGGCGCGTGGCACATGAACAGGCGGCGTGGAACACCCGAGAGCGTCAGACGTGAAGTGTCAATCGTCATCCGTGCGGACAAGACGGTTATGATCTCGACGGTTTACCATTGATGTTTGACGATCATCCTGCTCGGCGATGACGATGGACTGAAGGCACAAAGGATGGAACCAAAGGTCAACTATATCCTCGTCGGTACCTTTGTCGCGATCCTCGGCGCGGCGGTGTTGATCGGCGTTCTGTGGATGGGGAAAATGGACTACCGGGGTGCGTACGACCGGTACGAGGCCTATATGAGGGAATCGGTTGCAGGATTGAGCGTCGATTCCACCGTCAGATATCGCGGCGTCGACGTGGGCCGGGTCAAGAGCATTGCCTTAAATCCCAATAACCCAGAGGAAGTTCTGCTGTCCCTGGATATTGTGCGTGGGACGCCGATCAAGACCGACACGATTGCCGTACTCGAGACTCAGGGGCTCACTGGTCTGGCCACAATCAATTTGAAAGGTGGAAGCCGAGATGCTCCCTCGTTGCAGGCCCAAGAGGGGCAAGCGTATCCGGTCATCAAGACCGGGCCCTCCCTCTTCTCCCGCTTGGATGACGCCGTCTCCCGTTTACTTTCAGAAGAAAGTCTGGCTCAACTACTGGTCGATCTTGATGCGGCGGCAAAAGGGGCGGCGAAGGTCCTGGATGACGACAATCGCACCATGCTGAAGCGAACGATCAAGGATCTCTCGGATGTGGCCCAGACCATTGCGGCCCACAAGCCTCAGATTGAGCAAAGCTTGAACGGCTCGGCCAGGAGTGCCGACAATCTCGTCAAGATGTCGGCGTCGTTGAATGCGGAGGTTCCGACCTTACTCGACGGAATCAAGAAGAGCGTCGCGGCGCTGGGTACAGCGGCGGACGAGCTGGCTCGCACGAGCAAGACCGTTGGAGCGCTCGTCAATGAAGCCAGACCTGAATTGCAAGAGTTCACCCAACGGACTCTGCCCGAGGTCGGTTTATTGGTCACGGAGCTGCGCCAGCTCACGGGTACATTGAGCCGTGTGGCCCGGGATCTGGAGCGAGAGCCGAACTCGCTGGTGTTTGGACGAAAGGCCCCGTCACGCGGCCCGGGAGAATAGCATCGAAAACGCGAGCGGTCATGAGATGATGAAATATCGACTGGCACAGGTCATGTGTGGGCTGTTGGCGTTGACGGCGGCTGGTTGCCTGTCGCCCCGCACGGATTCTTCGGGGATCCATACCTATCAGCTGAGCCTTGATGGATGGCCCAGCGAAGCTCGTTCCGGCAAGCTTGACGGTCCGGTGCTGCTGGTGAGTCATCCTCAAGCCGAGCCCGGATTTGAGACGCAGCGAATGATCTACCTCAAGCGGCCGTACGAACTGGAGTACTACGCGATGAATCAATGGGCCGACACACCGGTGCGCATGTTCGGTCCGTTGATGGTCCAGGCGCTCAATCAGAATGATGTGTGGCGTGCCGTGATGCCACTACCGAGCTCGATCCGCGGAGACTATCGTCTTGATACGCACGGATTTCTGTTACAGCAGGAGTTTCTCCAACAACCCAGTCGCGTGAGGGTGATGGTCCGAACGCAGCTGGTCGATCTGAAAGAGTCGACCATCCTGAGCATGCGGGCTTTTGAGGTCGTGGAGAACGCCCCGAGCGAGGATGCCTATGGGGGTGTGCAGGCCGCCAACCGAGCGGTCGCGGCGCTGCTCGATCAGATTGCCTCGTGGCTTGGGGAATGTGTTCGGCACTCGCCGGAATGCCGTCGTTAATGGGGTGCTTGCAAGACCAAAGAGAAAGGGAACGTCGTGAAAGGCCGCGGCCTCTATGTCTTTTGCGTGTTGACGACTGCCTGTTGGCTCGTGGCTTCGACATCCGACCTCGCCGCGGGTGAGCGAAATCTCGCACGAGGCAAAAAGCTCTATGAGAAGTATTGTCTGGCCTGCCATGGCCCGCAGGGGCGGGGAGATGGAGCGACGAAGTTTGATCCTCCTGTGGCGGATCTGACATCGAGCGACGTGCTCTTGAAGCCGGATTCTCGCCTCTTGAAGAGCATCCATGAGGGACGACCAAACACCGCCATGGATGCCTGGAAATCCAAATTATCAGACGAGGCCATCCGCGATGTTCTGGCCTATGTTCTGACCTTCTCGCGCTGATTGAGCCGATGAACCGGCATGAAAACCTCCTGGAAAACAGGAATCAGTTTCGGATTAACGTCGGGGGTCATTACCACGCTCGGGCTGATGGTAGGACTGCACTCGGGAACGCATTCGCGCGTTATCGTGATCGGTGGCATTCTGACGATCGCCATCGCCGACGCCATGTCCGATGCCCTGGGCATCCATGTATCCGAAGAGTCGAAGAACAGCGCTCCCACGAGCCAGATCTGGGAAGCAACGCTCGCCACATTCGCTGCGAAATTTGTGGTCTCGGCCACCTTCATCATCCCGGTCATATTCGCACCGCTCGATCAGGCGATCGTTCTCAGCGTGGCCTGGGGGCTACTCTTGCTGACGGTTCTCAGCTTCTTTGTCGCTCGGGCGCAGGCGATCGCTCCTTGGAAGGTGATAGGCGAACACCTCTTGATCGCTCTGTGCGTGGTTGCGATGACCCATGCAATCGGCGATTGGGTGAAGACGTTCGTGAAAGCGGAATGATTGGGCGAAGCGAGGAGTGACGAAGCATGATCATACAATGCGTGGCAAGGAAATGGGCCATGCTCTGGATCACATGTTGTGCGTCTCTCACGTTTCAGCAACCGACCTGGGGAACGGGCCCTGCCGAGGAACTACCGACCAACCAGCCGCATCGTGTTGTCATGCACCTCAACTCCGGCGACGAAAAGGTTCAGCGCGGCGCCCTCAACAACATCATCAAGGATCTCTATCAGGAACTCGGGCCGCAGAACCTCACGGTTAAACTGGTGGCGCATGGGGCAGGTCTCCCGCTTCTGACGAAGAAAGGCACGGCATTTGCCGACGAGTTGACTGAGCTGAGACGCACCTATGGAGTAACCTATACGGCCTGCTCCACCACGATGAAGGCCATGAAGGTGACGAAGGAGGATTTGATCAGCGAAGTGGACGATACGGTGCCGGCGATGGTCCGTCTGATGGAGCGACAAGAACAAGGGTGGGTCTCTATCAAGCGATAGCAAAGGGTTCTGACGAGCCCGACATCTAGGAGGACGAATGGAACAAAAGAGCAAAGTGTATCTCTATCAAACCGCCGTGAAGTGGAGGGAGCAGCGCAAGGGCGTGATCTCCTGTGCAGGAAAGCCGGAGGTGCAGGTCGCGACACCTCCTGAGTTTAAGGGGCATGAGGGCATTTGGTCTCCTGAGGATCTCTTTGTAGCGTCCGCTAACGTCTGTTTGATGACGACATTTCTCGCTGTGGCAGAACGAGCCGGACTCGCCTTCTCCGCCTATGAGAGCAGGGCCGAGGGCCGGTTGGAGTTGGTGGAGGGGAAATTTCAATTCACCGCGATCACGATCAGACCCACCATCACCTTGAAGTCCGGGGATGATGCGGGCAAAGCCAAAGAGCTGATTGAAAAAGCCGAAGCGAATTGCCTGATTTCCAACTCGATGAAAGCTAAAGTGACCTTGGAACCAGTCATTCGCTAGCACTGCGGAACAGCTTGCCGTCGAGGCTTTTGTTTGTGAGCAGGAGTGTTGAGTTGTGAGGTCACAGTCAACAGAGAGCGGTTACTGCTGCTCGAGGCCGCACTGGTGAACCGAGTCTAACCTCTGAGCAGCCACCGCTGCTTCCCATCCCTTTTCACAAGGGAGAAGCCGAACCCGCAGCGTATTGGGGAACTGAGCACCCAATCGGGCCCGAACTTCCCCGTCGACTCCGTCCGCCTCAAGGAAGATCTCGCAGTCGGGCAGCCCCCGGAGGCCGATACCTTGTGCCTTGAGCAGCGCCTCTTTGGCGACCCAGTAGCGGAAGAATCTTGTTGCGCGCTGCTCCTTAGGAGCCTGCATGATCGCTGTATGTTCGGAGAGAGTAAAAAAGCGCTTGGATAGGTTCGCAACCTCGACATCCGCACGAACGAATTCAAGATCGACTCCCACCTCTTGGGCTTTTGAGACGGCAATGAGTGCATGGTCATGGGCATGGGACAGATTGAACGTGATCGCCGACTGATCTCGTAGTTCCCTCGTCAGGAAGGGTTTGCCTGTTGCACTGCGATCCAGCGCGACCACATTCGGGTCGACTCCAAGGTACCGACTCAGCACTGCCCTGAGGCCTCCGTGAGCCAGTACGTAGCGCTGCCGGATATCCTCCCGAACAAGGCGAGCCGCTCGGTGCCGCTCGACTTCATCCAACCAGCCCGTGCATCGTTCCAGGCAGTGTTGCGAGCCGTCGAGCTCGATCCCCCAGAGGTGAACGGTGTTCGGTTCCAGACGGATATGATCCTGCCGACCTGTATCGGCGAGGCGTTCAATTGACTGGAATGAGATCCGCACATTGCTACCTTGAATGCATCACCCTTGTTGTTCGGCAAGGAAGGTGGTGAAGATCATGCAGCCCTATTACGAGGACGGACTGGTGTATCCTGAAAGTTGTCGGCGATGAAGCGCCGAATGTGCGAGGATACCGCTTCGACATGCGGTGGAACAAGAAGATCTGCTGTATGAAGAGCCGTAACCTCTACAGTCTCACACCCTCCGCCTGCAAGTTCCCTCCAACCATATCTGGTATCTTGTGTGTCAATCTGTTGGGAAGCCACGATGGTCAGAATGCGCCCCGGATATCTAAGCACTGTATAGCCCGCAGCTGCCCGGAACATCGCTCGCCGAATGCGTTTGCGCAGATTGCGTTTCAGTTCATTCTCAGGCGGTTTTCGGAACAGTGACAAGAATGTCCCGCTTTTACGCTGCATGACAGGGGCCCAATCTTTCATGGGCATACGCCGGAGTTCGCCAAATGCGCTCAAAGTCATCGAGAGGATTCCCAACGGGAACGCAAGTCCGGTTGGAAGATCATACCTATGCTTATACGAGCTATACGAAGCTGGAAGCCAGCTATTCATGATAATCAGGGTGACCGCTGCCCCCTGCTTGACCAATTGTTGTGCCATTTCGTAGGCGACCAGTCCACCAACACATGCACCAATAATGATGTATGGCCCTTGTGGACGGCAGGCGCGAATCTCAGCAATGTACTGCTGTGCCATCTCCGGTACCGAGCCAAACGGTTCCGCCTTCCCATCAAATCCTCTGGCTTGTAAGCCGTACACCGGGTGAGCCTGGCTCAGGACCTTCGCCAACTGAGCGAACCACAACACATTGCCGTCCACCCCTGGAACCAGAAAGATAGGGATGCCCGACCCACTGGGCTGAATGGCGACCAGACATTGCCATGGCGGTACCCACTGTTCCTGGGTAAGGAGCGACGTGAGCGTGGCGATGGTCGGCGCCTGGAACAGTGTGGCAAGAGGAAGATGTCTCCCATAAACCTGTTCGATGAGATGGAACAGCTGGGCTGCTTTGAGCGAGTGGCCGCCGAGATCAAAGAAGTTATCGTGAATCCCAATATTATTGACGCCGAATACCTGCTGCCACAAAGCCGCCATTTGTACAGCCATTCGATCGATCGGTGCGACATGAGCAGCAGCAACTGGGACGGTGGAGGCTGGGGCTGGTAATGCTTGCCTGTCGACCTTGTTGTTGGCCGTTAAGGGCATGGCCTTGAGGAGGACGAAGAGCGATGGGACCATATAATCTGGAATTTCGGATTGCAGAAACGAGCGGAGTTCCGCCTGGCTTGGAGCAGCGCCGTCCTGGTAGACCACATAAGCCACGAGCTGTTTAATGCCCTGCTGATCTTCTCGTGCCGTGACCACCGCCTGCAGGACGGCCTGATGACGGCTCAGGGCTGTCTCAATCTCGCCCAATTCGATTCTGAACCCTCTAATCTTGACCTGGTTATCCATTCGACCCAGATGCACGATGCGTCCATCCGGCTGATAACGAGCCAGGTCTCCCGTTCGATACAGTTTCGCGAGGGGCTCTGGAGAAAAGGGATGAGAGATGAACCGATCTTTTGTTAACTCAGGCCGCCCGTGATAGCCTCGGGCCAATCCATGGCCTCCGATATAGAGGTCGCCAGAAACTCCGATTGGAGCAGGTTGGAGGAACTGATCCAAGATATACACGTCCGTGTTGGCGATTGGTCTTCCGATAGTAATTTCCCGATCAGTCCGTTCGATTCTCTCGATCGTGGACCAGATCGTCGTTTCGGTCGGCCCATACATGTTCCACAAGGCGAGGCTCCGGTCCAACAATAATGCCGCCAGATCAGGAGGCAGGCCCTCCCCTCCGCAGAGGACCGTCAAGTTCTTACTGCCAAGCCACCCAGCCTCCACCAACATGCGCCATGTCGCCGGGGTTGCTTGCATGATCGTCGGCTGTACGGTCTCACAGAGGGCTCGTAATTGTCGCCCGTCCATTGCGACCGTTCGGCTGGCGATCTCGACACGGGCTCCAACCAGCAATGGCACATATAATTCCAAGCCGAAGATATCGAAAGAGATGGTGGTGACAGAGAGCATGACATCGTGAGCCGAACATCCTGGCTCTTGCCGAATTGAACACAGGAAGTTCACCAGTGCTCGGTGCGGGATCTCCACCCCCTTGGGCTGTCCCGTCGACCCCGATGTGTACAGGATGTACGCCAGGTTTTGAGGCGTGGCGATCGGGCCAAGATCGTGGTCAGCCTCCTGCGCGATACTCTCCTCCTCCCGATCAAGACACAGCAAGCGGCAGATTTGAGCATCAAACCGATCGGTTAGGTTCCCGGTTGTCAGCACAGCGGCGACGGATGCATCCTGTGCCATAAACCGAAGCCGATCCCGTGGAAATTCAGGGTCGAGAGGGACATAGGCCGCACCGGTTTTCAGCACGGCCAGCAACGCAATGACCATCTCCAAGGATCGCTCGAGACCAATCCCCACCGTCACACCAGGCTTGGCGCCCAGCGGTTGGAGATAGCGTGCCAGCCGATTCGCCCTGGCATTGAGCTCACCGTACCGCAGCGCTTTCTGTCCCATCGACACGGCAACGGCACCGGGCGTCCTGGCAACTTGTTGTTCAAATAGTTGAGGAAAGCATTCGGATTGAGGATACGCTCTCTGCGTGCGGTTCCAATCCTGCAACATCTGTTGGCGCTCGACCGCCGTCAGCATCGCAAGTTCCGACAACTTGCTCTGGGGATTCGCCAATGCGCTCTGGAGCAGGGTCTTATACTGTCCCAACATCCGTTCAGCGGTCTGAGGCTCGAAGAGATCGGTATTGAACGTTAAGTAGGCTTTTCGTGAGAACTCTGTCTCGATCGTCAAGCTTAAATCGAATTGTGCAGCTTGCGTCTCTACCTCGAACGGGACCCAACTCAACCCTTGGACGTTGATCTCCCCGATAGGAGCATTCGGCACATTGAAGAGGACCTGCACCAGCGGGGCGGAGCTATGGTCGCGAGTTGAGTGCATCGTCTCGACCAGCTTATCGAAGGGGAAGTCCTGATTGGCGTAGGCCTCTAACGCCGTTTCACGCACCCGTGCCATCAACTCGATGAACGTCGGATCTCCGGAGAGATCGGAACGCAAGACGAGTGTATTGACAAACGAGCCGATGATCGACTCGACCGCGGATTGAGTGCGGTTGGCGATAGGAGAGCCCACGGCCACATCGGTTTGGCCGGAATAGCGACTCAAGAGAATCTGGAAACAAGCCAACAGGGTCATGAACACCGTCGCATTGAGTTCTGCGCTGAATTGTTTCAGCCGTTCGATCAACGACGCGGGCAACTCCAGCATGCGATGTGAGCCGTTAAATGTCTGCACCACGGGCCGTGGATGATCGGTCGGCAACGAAAGCTTGGAAAGCCCGGCTAGCTTCTTCTGCCAATAATCCGATTGTGTGCTGAGCCAGTCGTCGGTCAAGCAACGCCGCTGCCACACCGCGTAGTCGGCATACTGAAGGGGGATCGGTTTTGCCGAAGGAACTTCTCCTCGGCAATACGCGTTGTAGAAGAAGGCAAATTCATAACCGATGACCCCGAACGACCACTGGTCTCCGATGATGTGATGCATCGTGAGTACCAAGATATGGTCCTCAGGCTCGATCTCAATCAATAGGAACCGTACCAGAGGGCCACTCTCGAGATCGAACGGCTGGTTCGCTTCCTGCTCCACCAGCTGAGCCGCCTGCTGTCTTCGCTGTTCGGTAGGCAGGTGTCTGAGATCCACTTCGACCCAATGAGGGGGGCGAAAGGGGTGGATGATTTGAACCGGTCCCTCATCCCTCATAATAAAAGTCGTTCGAAATGCCTCATGGCGGCTACAGATGGCATCGATCGTGCTCCGGAGGGCTGACTTGTTGAGGCGTCCCATCTGCCGCGACGCAAACGGCATGTTATACGCCGTGCTCTGAGGAGCCAGCTGATACATCAACCACATACGTTGCTGGGAATAGGAAAGGGGGAGCGGCTGATCTCTGGGCACCGGAATGATTGGCGGTATCACGGAAACCTTCCGCTCCCTGTGGCGCAACTCCATCACTTCTTCGGCCAATGCCGCGATAGTCGGTCGCTCAAACAGCGCCGGTAGAGAGACGTCGACCTCAAAGAGCTCGCGTATCCGGGAGACGAGCTGGGTGGCCAAGAGGGAGTGGCCTCCTTGCTCGAAGAAATTGTCCTGGATGCCGACAGCAGGTACTGCGAGAACAGATTTCCACAGCTCAGCCAGGGATTCTTCGACCTGGTTCCTCGGAGCAATCATGGCTGCCGCCCGACCGTCTGTCTGTTCGGGTGCAGGAAGAGCATTGCGATTCACTTTTCCGGTGGCACTGAGCGGCATCGTTTCCAGCCACAGAATGACGGATGGCACCATGTAGTGCGGCAATCGAGCTGCGAGAGAACTGCGAAGCTGGTCGAGCCGCTCTTTGATCGACGACTCGCCGGAGACATAGGCGACCAACCGATGCTGGTCCGGCTTATCCTGCCGGAGCAGCACCGCCGCTTGATGCACGCCCGGGGAGTTACTCAACACATACTCGATTTCTCCTAGTTCGATCCGGTAGCCACGCAGTTTGACCTGCTGGTCCACCCGTCCGAGAAACTCCACATTGCCGTCGGCGCGATACCGAGCCAGGTCACCAGTCCGATACAGCCTTGTGCCGGCCACGAAGGGATTCGCAACAAACCGCTCTTGGGTCAGCTGCGGCTGGTTGACATAGCCGCGGGCCAGACACTCTCCCGCGATATAGAGCTCTCCCGGTATGCCGATAGGCATCGGTTGCAGGCTCGCATCCAGCACATAGAGCTGCATATGGTCGATGGGTTTGCCGATCGGGACTCGAGCCCCTGCTTCCTCACGAGTCGTTTGATACACGCTGCACCAGACCGTGGCCTCTGTCGGTCCATATTCGTTGTATAGTGTGGCATGAGGCAGGAGCTGGTAATGTCGGCGCACGAGTTCAAGGGACAGGCTCTCGCCGGCAGTAACGATGACACGGAGCGATTCCAGCTGAGCACTCAACGCCTCACCAAGCACGGCATGGTACAAAGAAGGCACCGACACGACGTGCGAGATGCGATGACGCTCGATGAGCGCAGCTAGCCCCGTTGGGTCGCGGTGGGCGGTCTCTGATGGGATGACCAGTTCCCCCCCCTGCAGCAACGTCCAAAATATGCCTGTCACGGATCCATCAAAGGCCAGAGAGAAGGTCAGCAAAAACCGGGAAACCGGTTCCGGATAATACTGAAGTCTGGCATGAAGAGAAGTCACAAGACTGCGGTGTGTCACGGCCACACCCTTAGGCCGCCCCGTCGAGCCCGACGTGTAGATGATATAGGCGAGCTGATCCGGGGAAACGGAAGGTGCCGGCTCCTCCTCCTCCGCCCCACCCACGATGGATGTCGACAGAGTCTCCACGTCACAGATTTGGCCGCGGTAGCCTTGTAAATGGCTACGGAGGTGAGCCTGTGTGACCACGATGGACACTTGCGCATCCTCCAGCATGAGTTGGAGGCGGTGACTGGGAAAGGACGGATCCAGGGGAACATAACCGCCCCCTGCTTTGAGAATACCCAAGAGGCCCACGAGAGCATCCACCGACCGCTCCACACAAAGGCCCACGGGGAGATCTGCGCCGACTCCTAAATTCTGGAGTGCGCGAGCAACTCGATTCGCTCGTCGGTTCAGCTCTTGGTAGCTGATGGACTGGTCTCCACACGTCACAGCGGGTGCATGGGGAGTTCGCTCAACCTGCGCCTCAATGAGTGCATGGATACCGGACGCCGAGTGAGGTGGCTCATTCCAGGTCAGTTGAATGTTCCGTCTCTCCTCGGCGGTCAGCAACGAAAGTTGGTCAAGACGGGCTTCAGATTTCTTAAGAAACTCTTCAAGAAGGAGCTCTAGCTGTCCCAACATTCGGTCGATCGTCGAGTCGTCGAAAATCGTAGAATCATGGAGAAACGCCAAGTCCAGGCCGTCCACCTTGTTGACCACCATCAACACGAGGTCGAACTCCGACGCAGTCGGCTCCCAGGGGAGATGAGCGACCTCAAGATCCCTGACGGTGAACGTGGACAAGGGATCGTCTTCACACACCATCATCACGTTAAACAGCGGGGACAGCTGACGCGCTCGCTCTAACGACAGCGCCTCGATGACCTCTTCAAACGGTAGTTCCTGATGGTCATAAGCCTCCAGCACCACCTGGCGTATCTGCTTCAACAACTCTTGTCCTGTTAGCCCATCCGAAAGTTCGGACCGCAACGCCACCGTATTGACGCAATATCCCATCACGTCTTCGAGCTCTCTCCGACGCCTACCGGCCACGATCGATCCAATGACGACATCCGACTCTTGTGTGTAGCGATGCAGCCACGTCGCAAAGACGGCGTACAGCACCATGAACGTCGTGACGTTCTGGCGCCGACAGAAGACACCGAGGCTGGCTGAAAGTTCTGGAGAAAGCGATCGTAACCGCGCGCCTCCTTCGAACGTGCGCACTCGTGGCCGCTGACGATCGATAGGTAGCTCGGCGGGAGAGCGGACGCCGCTCAACTGCCGAATCCAGTAGGCTCGATCGACCTCACGAAGGCCTTGATCCAGCCTGGTTCTCTGCCAAGCGGCATAGTCCGCATACTGAACGGTCAGCGCGGGAAGTCGAGCCCCTTGCACATCCCCACCGGCTTCCCAAAGAAGGGCCAATTCCTTCCAGAAGATACGGAGTGACCATCCATCGGCGACCAGACGGTGGAATGTCAGCGCCAAGACATGCACACCCGGTTCAAGCGCCAACAGAGTCACTCTAAATAACGGCCCCCGGCGCAGGTCGAACGGGCGACTCCTCTCCGCTCGTAGGAATTGCCGCACCTGAATTGCTTGCTCTGCAGGGTCCAATACCTGGAAATCTTGCCGTCCTATCGTGACGATCGCCTCGGAGGAAACTTCCGCGAATCCCTCACCGCGCTCCGATCCGAAACGAGTTCGAAGAATCTCATGACGACGGGCGATTTCCCGCACCGACCGCTCCACCACCTCGGGGTTGACCGACCCCCGTATACGCACATCCATGGAAATATGGTTGATCGCGCTCCCTGGATGAACTTGCTCCAAGAACCACAGTCGCTGCTGCGAGGGACTGAGAGGAATCCTGCCTTCTCTTGTGGATGCCGAGGGAAGCGGAACGAGGGGAATCCGTGGTTCGCCGTCGCCATGTAGGTACCCACGCCTCTCCCCGGCCGAGTCCGCGTCATTCGAACTCGTGCTCGGTTCACCGATCCGACCGGCCAGTGCGGACAATGTCGGACATTCGAACAGCACGCTCAGCGGGAGCTCGACGTGGAAGACATCGAGGATGCGCGCAACAACCTGTGCCGCGAGGAGCGAATTGCCTCCGAGCGCAAAGAAGTTCGCATGGCGATGCGGAGGATATCCTCCCAGCACCTCTTGCCAGATATCGGCCAGCCTTTTCTCAAAAGCGGTTTGCGGAGTCTCGTTCAGTAATTCATTGGTTTCAGCTTCCAGAGCTAGGTCCAGCGTGCTCGTTGCGACGACAGCGAGTTGGCCGGACTCAAAGGCGGCTCTGCAGGCGCCCCGCTGAATTTTTCCGCTGGAGGTTCTTGGAATCGTGCCGGACTTGATCAGCACCACATTGTGGATTTCGAGTTCATATTCGTCAGCCAGCGCGCGACGGATGCAGCTCACCACGTCCGTCAGGTCGGATTCAGGCACCTGCTTCTCGATCTCATGGACCAGCACCACACGCTCGCCGGTCTTGCCCTCAATGGAGAAGGCCGCGCCATATCCTCGTCGCAAGCCGGGATGCGCCTGTTGGGCCGCCCACTCCAGGTCATGGGGATAATAGTTCCGCCCACGCACGATGATCAGATCTTTGAGGCGTCCGGTCAGGAACAGCTCTCCGCGGTGGAGGAATCCCAGATCGCCGGTCCGCAAATAGGGACTCTCTCCTGACCCAGCGATTGTGGCATTGAATGTGGCGTCAGTTTCTTCCGGTTTGCCCCAATATCCGGCGCCGACCCCGGCTCCGGCCAGCCACACTTCTCCCACGACGCCCGGCGGGCATTCGCGGTGAGTCGTAGGATTCACAATCCGTACATAAGTCTCTTCGAGGGGCTCTCCGCATCCGACCAATGTCCGCGTTCCCCGTTCCGATGAGGGAGACTCTTTGACGATCGAGTCGGCTAACGCGTCGGCCTCAACATGCAAGAAGCTCGGCTCTGCTCCGGCCCGTTTCATCGTCACCAATAGCGTGGCTTCTGCAAGTCCATATCCGGGGGCAAACGCTTTTCGCCGGAAGCCACGTGGACCAAAGGTGTCGATAAACTGCTCAACCGTATCCGGATGGATGGGTTCGGCGCCGCAACTGGCAACCATCCATGTGCCCAAGTCAACCCGCCACCCTTCCTGTTGCCGCACAGCCCTGAGACAAGCCTCATAGGAAAAATTCGGTCCCCCGCTGTGGGTAATCGCAAATCGAGACACCGCTTCGAGCCAACGTAATGGCCGCCGAAGAAACGTGACGGGTGACATCAAATAGGCGGGAATACCGGCATAGAACGGGGCAATGATTCCGTGCAGTAACCCATAGTCATGGAAATACGGCAACCAGCAGAGCGACCGGCTGCTGTCCGACACTTCTCCGGCCAGACTCAAGGCCCTGCAGTGTGAAAGCACGTTCCCGTGGCTGATCATGACGCCGCGAGGAGTGGCCGTCGACCCAGAGGTATATTGCAAGTAGGCTAGGGCGTCGCTATGAGGCCCTGGCAACTCAACCGAATCGAGCGAATTGTAGGGTTGATCCGTCGCCATCCACTTGATCGAACCTGCCTCCTTGGCGAGGGAAAGCTCAGCAGACAGAGCTGTGATACTTGAGGTCGTGAGCACCAGCGACACTTGGGCATCCTCGATAATACTGCGTAGTCTGGGCAGTCCGTATTTCAGCCTGATGGGGTCAGGTGCTGGAGCGGGAACCGGTACGAGACCAGCAAGGGTACAGGCCCAAAAGGCGCATGCGGCATCGAGTCCCTGTGAGTAGAGCAGGAGGACTTTGGTTCCTGGTGCGACTTCGTGCGTGAGATGGCTGGCAAGCGATCGCACCCGACGTTCAAGCTGACCATAGGTCAGCTGATTTTCAAGTTCGAGGGTATCGCGAACAAAGGCATAGGCAAGCTCCTCCGGCTGTTGCTGGCATCGCAGCTCGAAGAGATCAGGGAGGTTGTGGATAATCCGAGGAGGAAGTCTAAACATGTAAGCGAGACACTGACGGTTTCTCAACCGCTAAGAATATCCGCTATTAACCATCCGTCTACTGGCGTATAAGCGTAGGTATAAATATAGAATGACTGATCATAAATGAGAAGAATTCTCGTTTTTCGAGCAGTGCAGATAAGGGCCACCGCCTATTGTGTCGAGCCGTCATGCCCGAACGAGGACACTCCCGCAAACCTATGCGCAGGTCACACTCCGCAATTAGGGCTGTAGCATCTTGCACCAGTGGGCGATGAGGCCCCGGGGTATTTATCGCCAGTTCAGTCCCCTATTCTCCGCAGCATCTTAGCAAAACCATCTAACCCATCGACAAATAATGGGAAATGTCTCCAGATGCGTTGGGAGACGATGGCACACTGATCGCAAGGTTTGGTCCTCGAAGGGAGTAAAAATGCATATCACTGGACGAAGGATGCTGTTGTGCGCGCTGTTAACTGTCATGTTCGGGCTGGGGTTTAGCAATCTTGGGGTGAAAGAGCTTGCTGCTACGGCAAAAGGTGGTGATCCAGTCAGTGGACGGGAAATCTACGTGAACACCTGCATCCGTTGCCACGGAATCGACGGGAAAGGTGCACTCGGAATCAAACTTGTTCCACCTCCGGCGGACCTCACCTCGCTCGCCGTTCAGAGCCGGCTCGACGGGACACTCTTTCGACGTATTCACGAAGGCAAGCCGAATACCGCCATGGGAGCGTGGAAGCATTCTCTCTCTGACGAAGAAATCTGGGATGTCTTGGCCTATGTCCGCAGACTTGGGATCGAGTCCGGTGGGCAACCATAACGATGAATCCAATGGGCAGGAGATGTCTCCTACTCGTGTGTGATGGAGATAAGATCAACGTCATTCATAAGACGAGGAGGTAGTGCCATGATGTGTAATGTCGGAGGGAGTGAGAGACCTATACGAATTGGAACAGGGCTCGTGGCGATCATCTTCGGCCTCTTTGCTGGGTTTTCGACGGCTGTTGCGGGAGTGGCACTTGCGGTGGGGGTTATACTGCTGCTCACCGGGGCGGTGGGGTATTGCCCGCTGTTCACGCTGTTGGGGATCAATACCTGCTCTCCGGCGTCCGGTGTGAAGAAGTAAGGTCCATTCTATGAGCCGACCGTTGATTGCAGGCCTCGTGCTCGTGAGTATGCTGTTGGCGACGAGTAGTTGTGTCCCGCCTCCACGGGTGACGGGGAGTGAGGAGGCGGCTGGTCGTCAGAGCACGGAGTCGCCAGTCGACGCGTTGTTTTCCCCGCCGTCGCCTGAAACTATTCCAGGTGATTTGAGGGGCGAGCAGATTCGCCTGGGCTACAAGATGATCGTCGAAACACAAGAATATGGGAAGCGCTACATCGGGAATGCCCTCAACTGCAATAGCTGTCATTTGGATGCGGGTCTCAATCCGAATTCCGCATCATTTGTCGGCATCAGCACGCTCTATCCACAGTATCGTGAACGAGCCGGCCGACAGATGACGTTGGCCGATCAAATCAACGAGTGTTTCGAACGAAGTATGAACGGGAAGCCTCTCCCCCCCGACAGTGTGAAGCTGACGGGCATCGTCGCCTACATCGAATGGTTATCGCAGAATGTGCCTCCCGGCAGTTCGGTCCCGTGGCGAGGAATCCCTCGCCTCGCCTCGACCCATCAGCCTGATCCTCTCAACGGGAAAAAAGTCTTTGAGAAAAAATGCCTCTTCTGTCACGGCTCCGACGGGCAGGGCACCATGGCGGCGCCGCCCGTATGGGGACCGCGTTCGTACAACATCGGTGCGGGAATGGCGCGGATCACCGTGGCCGCCGCATATATCAAGGCCAACATGCCGCGAGGCTGGGGGTGGACGGTGACGGATGATGAAGCATTCGATGCTGCGGCCTATATCAATACTCAGCCTCGACCGGACTTTCCTGACAAGATTCATGATTGGCCGAAGGGCAACAAGCCGGGCGATGTGCCGTATTGAGGAGGTCAATCGTCACTGGTCATTCGTCAACCGTAAATGAGCGGAGTCAAAAGGTTGCAATGTTTCCAATGAGGATTAACGAATGACGTGTGACGGCGTCCGTCGACTCACAAGCGGTGTCCAGGGCATCGACCGGCCATGCGGCGCTGCGGGGTGTGCTGTGTCTGTGGGCAGCGGCGAAACTTCCCAGACCAGGTGATATGACATGAAACTCACGGCGACCTTTCACGGCGGAACGCGCTACGACATCGTGAGCGGCAAGCATCGAATCATCACCGACCAAGCGTTGGAGGACGGGGGACAGGATGCCGGAATGGGACCGGTTGAACTGTTTGTCGGGTCCGTCGCCGGTTGTGTCGGGTATTTCGTCGGGCAATTCTGCGGACGGCACGGCATTCCCCGAGAGGGCTTGGTAGTCGATGCGGAATGGACGATGGCCGAGAATCCACACCGCGTCGGTCGTATCGACATCGGAATCCATCTTCCCCATCGAATCAGCGCCGAGCAAAAAGAGCGACTATTGAGAGTAGCTCATGGCTGCACGGTGCATCAGTCCATCGCCGTGACGCCGAACATCGGGATTAAGTTGAACCCGCCCACGCATCAGAAAGCCAGCGGGTCGTGAGAGCACACACAAGACACAGCGCGGAATTAGGGCGTCATCAATCGAAGGAGGGCGAGATGGGTTTCGGAGGAATCAGGAGAGTGATTGCAGCCACCATGACTCTGACAGCAGGACTGGTCCTATTTCAGGATCCATCCTTTGGGAGCGATCAATCCCGTGCGAAGGATCTTCTCCAACAAACCTGTGTGCAATGTCACCGGTTGGAAGGAACGGCCGATTCTCGATTCAATCTCCGAGCCCCCGACTTGATGTGGGCCGGCACTAAATATCAACGGGCATGGCTCATTCGGTGGCTCACTGGAAAAGAGGCCCCGCTCTACGCCAAGGGGTATCGGTGGGATCTCACGGATGTTCCGGCGAAACACCCGATGGTGACGGAGGCTGAAGCCAATGCGATTGCCGATTACTTCGCCCAACACAACAGAGATCCGCGCGTCACCATCGGCGCGTTCGATCTCTCGAAAGTCACCAAATTCGACGTCAAATTTGGTGCGGCGGCCTATAAAGCCCATGCCTGTCTCGGCTGCCATACGATCGAGGAGAACGGCAAACTGATTGGAGGGCAACAGAGCGCGGCTCTGCAGAAGTCCGGTCAGCGATATGACAAGGACTGGCTGTTTCGATTCGGTCTGAACCCACAAGACTTCGTCCCGCACAGCGGTGAATTCCTAGCTGATGCGACGGAACCGCAGCTGCGTGCCGTGATCGGATACTTGATGGTCCAAGGGGTACCGGACTTTCAGTATTATGAGCCGTGGACAAGTTCTGAGTTCGGCAGGGCTGACGCGGGGCGCGGCAAGGTGCTCTACAAGGAATACTGTGCCCAGTGTCACGGCATGAGCGGCAAAGGCGATGGTCCTGCCGCATCGGGATTGGAACCCAAGCCGGCCATTCACGCCAACATGCCGTTTGAAAAACTTCCGATGGAATATCTCTATAATGTGATCAACCATGGAGGGCCGGCCATCGGGAAGTCGCCGAACATGCCCTACTGGGGTCTGACCATCGGGCAGCAGGGCGTGGCTGATGTGATCGCCTATCTGAAGGTGACGTTCAAGGGAATACCGGATGTAGCCGCTGCATCAGGAGGTGGTCAGGGCGGTGCTTGCGTGCAACCGCGCAAGACGACCAAGGCGCCAGAAGACTTCCTGACTAAGACAAATCCGCTTTCATCCTCGGCGGGTTCAATCCAAGCGGGCAAGGAGTTGTTTCTCAAGACAGCGCAGCCCGTCGCATGCGTCATGTGTCATGGCGAGCAAGGAGACGGCAAAGGATTGATGGGCGCGGCGTTGGTGCCACCGCCAAGAAATTTTACCTGTGGAACGATGATGCGCGACATTCCTGATGGTCAATTGTACTGGATCATCAAGAACGGCTCGCCGGGTACCGGGATGATGGCATTTACCGGGTTGCCGGACGAGCAAGTGTGGCAGTTGGTTCATTACATTCGGTCGTTAGCAAAATGAGCGATCAGCGTTCAGCCGTCAACTGAACGCTGACAGCCTCCTAATTTGAGGAGTCCATCATGTCGACCTTCATTATTTCGGGCAGTCGAGGAACTGATGATCCCACCATGGCAACGTTGCCGTTCATGGCCGCCAAGACGGCCAAGGAACAAGGCCACGACGTGGTGCTGTGGCTGTGGAACGAGGCCGTCACATTGGGGCGGAAAGGCGTGGCTGATCATATAACCGGCGTGAATCTCACGCCGCTGAAAGAGCTGCTTGCCGCTATCCAGGCGGCGGGCGTGCCGATCTGGGTCTGCGGCGCCTGTGCCGTGGCCAGGCAGATTGGTGCTGCCGATCTTGTCGCCGGCGCCTCAATCAAAGGGATGCCCGATTACATCAAGGCTGTGGCGGAGCGTGATCGAAGCGTAACATTCTGATCCAAGACGAAATGAAGGAGGCCTCGAATGGCAGCTGACGGCGAATCGGCCGATAAGTCTAAAGAACGGAAAGAGCGGAGGGATCTGGCAAACGTCGGCGATGTAGGGAAGCAGGTCGACGAAGATATGAATGAGCTGGAGACGATTCCCACGAAAGTTCCCCGGGAGGGGGACGGGTACCAGGTCCCGCGCAGCACCTTGATCGCCCAGGGGCTCGGACGTATCGGCGAGCCGGGCCACAGCTTGACCGCGGATGATCTCCGAAGGGTCAACACAAGGAAAGGGTTTCTGAAGCTCCTCAAAAACAAAGCCGTCGATATCGAGGAAGTGCGCAAGACCCTGCTGTACGAACAGGAATTACAACAGTTGCAGGTTGAATTGGTCAGGCTGCAACGGTGGGTTCAGAGCAGTGGGGAGCGTATTGCAATTTTGGTCGAAGGACGGGATGCGGCCGGGAAGGGCGGTACGATCCGCCGGTTCACCGAGCATCTGAATCCTCGCGCGATGCGCGTTGTGGCTCTGCCGAAGCCGACCGACGCAGAACGGGGTCAGTGGTATTTCCAGCGCTATATTCACCAACTCCCCAACAGGGGTGAAATCGTGTTCTTCGACCGCAGTTGGTACAACCGCGCCGTGGTCGAACCGGTGATGGGATTCTGCACCAAGAAGGAACATCAACGGTTCCTGCAGCAGGTTCCCGAATTCGAGCATATGCTCTATGAAGACGGTGTGACCATCATCAAGTTCTGGTTCTCCATCTCCAAGGACGAACAAGCCAGGCGATTCGAAGCGAGGCGGCAGAATCCGCTCAAGCAGTGGAAGCTCAGCCCGGTCGATGAGAAGGCGCAGGAGCTGTGGGACGCGTATACCCGCTGCAAAGAGGAAATGTTCAGCAAAACGCACTCGACCTTTAGCCCCTGGATCATCGTGCAGGCGAACGACAAACAGGCAGCTCGACTGGAAAGCTTGCGCTATGTCCTGAACCTTCTCCCCTACAAAGGAAAGGACGAAGCCCAGATCAGGCTGACGCCCGATCCGAATGTGATCGTTCGATTCCACCGCAAAATGGTGGAATTGGACCTGTAACGTCGGGAAGCCGTTGGCACCAACGTTGGAAGGAACACAAGGATGAAGACGAGTCTGTCCACGGTAATGATCGTCGTGATGTGCTTTGCGCTCCCTGCCGGTGCTGCAGAGCGACACATGATGCAACAAGTCGTGCCTGCCGATAAGTTGGCTGAAGCGAGGGCTCTCAAGAGCCCCTTGTCGAATTCTCCTGAGGTGATCGAGAAGGGCAAGTCGGTGTACAACGGCAAGGGTGGTTGCGTCACCTGTCATGGAATAGACGGAGACGGCAAAGGACCAGGTGCTGCAAATATGAACCCCGCACCCCGTAATTTCCAACACCACGGATTCTGGCGACACCGCACCGAAGGCGAAGTGTTCTGGGCTATCAAATATGGATCACCCGGTACCGCCATGATCGCATTCGGTTCAGTATTGTCCGATGAGGAGATCTGGGCCCTCATTCAATACGAGCGCACCTTCGCGGGAAGGCACGGACCGGGCATGAGGGGGCATCGAGGAGGTATGGGACCTATGATGGGACCCGGCGGCATGGGTGGGATGGAAGGGATGGGGCATGGAAAGCAGGGAGACGGGATGGGCGAGTAAGAGCGTCGCCTCCGATCGGTCGCTGAGGATGAGGATGACTTGAACTAGGCTCTTCGGCATGTGCGGCGTATTGTGGCAGCGGCCACAGACGGTTCCTACTATGCGGCATTTCAGCACCTGAAGTGCATGATCGACTCCCTCACGACCTCCTCCATCGCGGTGGTCGTTCTCGCCTTCTTATCGGGTAGCACGACCCTCCTTGGCGTTGTCCTTGCCATCGCTCTCGGTGAGAACCCCCAGATGACCGCGGTCGGAATAGGATTCTCGACCGGCATCATGGTCCTGATTTCTCTCTGCGAACTGGTGCCGGAATCCTTAAGCGTGGCAGGGCCTGCCATCACGAGCCTCTCAGTCGGCCTGGGATCCGCACTGATTCTCACTCTGCATGTCCTCATTCCGCACATCCATCTGGGTGACGAGCAGACTATGCCGACCGTGGAGCTACGGGCCGCCTACCTCGCGGGGATTGGCATGATCCTGCACGATGTCCCGGAAGGCTTTGCGATGGCCAACGCCTTCTTATCTTCACCCTCCCTGGGCCTGTTGGTTGCTGCGGCGATCGCGATTCATAATATTCCGGAGGAATTCGCCATAGCGGTGCCCGCGGTCGCCATCAAGAACCGTGCGCTCTTGTTTAAGGCAGCGATACTCTCAGGACTCGCCGAGCCGACCGGTGCGATACTGGGTTTAGTGGCGGTCCGTGTAAGTCCCGCGCTCAATCCATCCTTTATGGCATTCGCCGCCGGCGCAATGCTCATGGTTTCCTTCTTCGAGCTGGTCCCCATGGCCAAGAAGTATGGCAGGCTGGGATCCTTCTCGCTGGGTGTGGCCGCCAGCGCCATCGTCTATTTCGCCTTGCACGCAATCTTGCCAAATGAAAGTAGTGCAATCAAATGGCCGTTCATCCCTACGGTACGATGACCAACCCCTTCGACAAGTACCTGTTGACCGATCCCAAGGCGATGGACAGAGCCGGGGCGGAAGGGATGAAATGAATAAGTGAGCGGCACATGTCTTTGTGACGGTGAGCAAAAAGGATTTGAACCAGTTCGGTCGCTCCGGCTATGATCCCTATAGATCTCTTGATGCGGGTCGGTGCTGAAGGAAGCAACCGGTAGGGAGGGCCAAAATGCGTACCGTGACAACGGTGGGAACAGGGTTGGTGATTGGGCTACTGCTGAGCGGCTGTTCTTCTTATCACACAGGGAAGCATGATACCAAGCTCAAGGCAAAAGCGGCGATTGCGGGACCTGGCATCACCGGGGAGGCCCATCTGTATGAAGAATACGAAGGGCGTGTGCGGATCAAGCTGAAAGTCCAAGGGACGTCCGAAAGCAAATTGACCCCCGGTCTGCACGCGATCCATATCCATGAAACTGGAAGCTGCGAGCCATTTTCATCAGCCAAGGGGCATTACGACGGCAACTTCGATCCACAGGTCAACCCGGAAGCTTCCGTTAACTCCGGTCTTGGCAATCACCCCTATCATCTTGGGGATCTGCAGAATCTGTCTGTCGATAGTGACCGAAAAGGTTCTCTCTATACCGTCACGAGCCGGGTCACACTGTCCGATGGACTGAATACCCTCTTCGATCAAGATGGGAGCGCATTCATCATCCACGAGCTGCAGGACAAGTACTTGCCTGACCCACCGACTAAGGACGCACCCGGCGGGCCCAGGATCGCTTGTGGAGTCATTGTCAAGCAATAACCAGCGTCGAAAAGTCACTGGCACTCTAATGGCGCACCTACTTACGGCAGCGCGCCAGCTCTTTCCTCCAATCCAACTGTTGCGTTTTTCCCCATCTGAGAATATTCCCCTGAGTATTCCTGCATCACATCGGCATCACCCTCGCGTGGTCTCGCTGCCTCAAGTCACCTCAAGCCGCTGTTTCACCGAATATCCGTCGCATAGATCCTCAAACGTGCCGACGGCATTAGAATCGCACTCCATTTTTCTGAATCCCATCTCAGAGGATGCAGGTTCCCGGCGTAGCTTGATTGGGTTGGAAGCCACTAAGTCGGGTGTCATTAATCTAACGCTGGAGGTGCTGGTTATGACCAAGTTGAGGAGACGCTGGATTGTTGGGTTGGGGGGAGCCACGTTGATCGTATCGATGACCGCGTTCCCGAGCTTTGCGGAGGCGTGCCATGGGTGCATGATGCATGGACAGACGCAGAGTGGCCATGATCAGCATGAGCAGGACGAAGGGGGCGATAGCGGGCACTACCTGAAGCATCTCCTGAAACATGCCAAGGAGATCGGCCTGACGCCGGAGCAAATCGGCAAGCTTAAGGCCATGCAGCTGGACTTCAAACGTACAGAGGCCCGGTTGGAAGCTGACACCAAGATCGCAAAGCTCGAACTGCACGCCTTATTGGAAGATGATCAGGCCGATCTCAATGCAATCCAGGCAAGAGTCGACCAGCTGAAAAAGGCGGAAGGGACTCAGTTGGTCGCGGCCATCAAGAGTAAGCGTAACGCTATGGCCATGTTGACTCCTGAGCAGCGGGAAAAAGAACGTGTAGCTCATGAACAGATGAAGGGTGGAGGACAGCATGGAGGGGGAGGGATGATGGGTAGCATGGGAGGTGGAATGATGGGAGGTAGCGGGCATGGACAGGGCGGTGGCGATCATGGGAGTGGAGGGTCAGGCGGAAGCCAGCAACACCAACATTGAGCATCGAGTGACGCTGTCCGTGCTTGAAAGAGGGGCAGCGCCGGTTACGCTTGCATGAGGAACGAACATGAGAAGGGGAGAGCGCATGTCCTTACGTATTGTGATTTGCCTCGTCGTGGTGGCGCTGACTGCTTCGTGGGCTCTGGCTCAAAGCCACAGGGGAAATCCGAAGAATGGAGAAAGAATTTTCCAACAACACTGTGTCGGCTGCCACGGAACTTCCGGTGATGGACTGGGGCCTGATATCAAGGAGTTGATCGTTCCCCCTGCGAATTTTCGGGCAGTGAAATCTCGTACCAAAACCGATATGGAGCTGTATCTTGCGATCAAGCAGGGAGTCCTCTTCAGCCCGATGCACGGCTGGGCGGATCGGCTATCAAACCAGGAAATGTGGGACGCCTTGAGCTACATCCGTACGTTGGCTCCGTTCAACCCACTCGGCTAATTCCGCCTCGCTATGACTCATGGATCCCTGTCGCATTCTGCGACAGGGGTATTTCGTGTTCAGGCCTAGAACGCCACAGGGCGAGAGGTCTCTCATGCGAATCGTTCGGCAAGGTCTCGTCATATCACAACAATTCCCGCCCCACTCGTAACTTCCTTGGCACGGACTTGGCTTTTTAGTGAAAGAAATATTCCTATCAAATGGAGGTCCACCATGACAGATCAGGACGCCAAGTGTTCACCGGAAACCGTTGTCCTCGCATTTCTCGGCGGAGCAATCGGAGGGATGATAGCCGGTATCCTTCTCGCTCCGAGGTCGGGCGAGGAAACACGTCGCGAACTAAAGGGCTATGCGAGAAAGACAGAAGAAGAGCTCATCGAGAAAGCCAAGGAGGCACGAGCCGCTCTTGATGAAGTGATCGAACGCGGGAAACATTTCGTAGATGAGAGGCGGGCCGATGTCGAAGCGGCGGTGAAGGCCGGGAGGGAGGCGATGAAAGAGAGAATGGAGAAGTGTTGTGACTGAGACACGCCATGCTAGCTATTCGCTTTCATGGCCGAGGTGGGCAGGGTGCAAAGACTGCCAGCCGCATTCTGGGAACCGCCGCCTTCCTGGAAGGGTTCGTGGCGCAGGACTCGCCGATCTATGGAGCCGAGCGGCGTGGGGCTCCGGTAGCGGCATTTACTCGTATCGCGCGAGAACCGATCCGTGAACGAGGGATCGTCGCTCACCCCAATCTCGTGGTTGTCGCTGATGCCTCTCTCATCGGGGATCCTGCAGCCCGGGTGCTCCAGGGAGTCGGCGAGAAGACGGTTGTGTTCGTCAATTCACCATTGTCCGCCGAACAATTTCGTGCCGAAACATCCCTTCCCGGTCGCCTCACCACATTGGATTTGACCGAGATCGTGGTCCAACACTTTGGCAAGCGAGGCGCGATCAGTGCGCTGCTCGGCGCCGTCGCCGGACGACTCGTAGGGCTCCGACAGGGATCAATCCATGAGGCAATTGCACGGGAGCTGGCGGAACTTGGGCTTGCCACTTCAGACATCGAGCGCAATCAGGCGGTCGCGCACCAATCTTATGAAACAGTTCAGCCAGTCGCGATCGAAACAGGTGTCCCGCAGCCGATCGTTCCCGCACAGCTTCAAGCGCCGATGTATGAACCACCGACCAGAGGAACTGCCAGGATCAGCGCAGCAGCGAATTCGGTGCTGCGCGAAACAGGCGGCTGGCGGACCTTCCGGCCAGTCCTGGTTCCCGACAAGTGCAACGGCTGCTGGCTCTGTTTCGTCTATTGCCCCGACGGTGTCATCTCGATGACCAAAGACGATAAGCCGGTGATCGATTATGATCATTGCAAGGGATGCCAGATCTGCGTCCATGAGTGTCCGACCGATGCCCTGGTGGCTGAGCGGGAGAAGGGAGGAGGCGTGGCATGGCGGGCGAAATGATGACCGGCAATCTGGCGGCCGCGTGGGGCGCGCGGCTGTCTGCGGTGGACTACATTCCCGCGTTTCCCATCACGCCCCAGACGGAAATCGTGGAGGCGTTGGCCAAATGGTGCGAGAGCGGTGTGATGGCTGCGCGGTTTGTGACCATGGATTCCGAGCATTCCATGATGACGGCTGCCGGGGCTGCCGCGGCCACGGGGGCCCGGGTGTTCACGGCGACGTCCAGTCAGGGTCTGTTGTATGCCATGGAAGTGCTCTATTCGATCTCCGGATGGCGCGCGCCGCTGGTGCTGGTCAATGTCTCCCGGGCGCTGGCTTCCCCGATCACATTGGAACCGGATCACAACGATGTGCTGGCCGCGCGGGACTCCGGCTTTCTTCAAATCCACGCCGAGACCTGCCAGGAAGTGCTGGATTCCATTCTCATAGCCTATCGGATTGCGGAGGATGAGAGAGTCATGTTGCCGGTGATCGTCAATCTGGACGGCTTCTATCTGTCCTTCACCCGGGAGCCGGTGATTCTGCCGGCCCCGGAGCAGGTCGCGCAGTTCCTGCCGCCGTTTCGACCTGCCCACCTGGGTTTCAAAGCCTCGGCCCCGCATGCGCTCGGTGTGGCGGTGCTCGGCGGGACACCATATTCCTATTTCCGGCATCAAATGCATCTGGCCGCCATGAACGCCTTGGACGTGCATAGTGAGACGGCTGCGGCATTCGAACGACTGTTCGGACGGCGGTACGACGTGGTCGAGGGCTATCGGCTTGACGATGCGGAGGATGTGCTCGTCATGACCAACGCTTTTGCGAGCAGAGGCAAGGTTGCGGTTGATGCCGCCAGGGCGGAGGGCAGGCGTGTGGGCCTGCTCCGGCTGCGCATGATCCGTCCCTGGCCGGCGGATGCCATCCGGGGCGCGCTGAGAAGCCGCCGGGCCGTTGCGGTGCTCGATCAGAATTTGGCTCCGGGGCAGGGCGGTATCCTCTTCCAGGAAATCGCGGCCTGTCTCTATCATGAGGCGCTGCGGCCACGGGCGCTCTGCTCCTTCATCGGCGGCCTGGGAGGAAAGAATCTCTCCGAAGGCGAGTTCAGGACGATCTTTGAGCAAACGGCAGAGGCCGGCGTCCGAGAAAAAGGCATCGGGCCGGTCCTCCTGTACACGGAAGCCGAGCACCGCGAGATGACGCAGCTGCAAATGTTGGCAGCAGCACCGGGATCGTGAAACGTCGTTTGTATCTTGGCGCTCGTATTCGGGCCTGCGCGATACGCTTCACGAATGACGAAGGACGATAGCCATGTGGCAACGCGAGACATTCAAAAAGATCAAACAGATTCCCAGCGAAGAGCACGTGTTCCCGGGAACATCTCTTTGCGCCGGATGCGGGGGCTTAGAGTCGCTGCGACTGGCCGCCAAGGTGTTAGGCGACGACGTTCTCTATGTGAATGCCGCCGGGTGCTTTACGATGCTGGCCGCCTATCCGTTTACTCCCTTCAAGGGGTCCTGGTTGTATACGACCATGGGGTCGGCGCCCGCCGGCGCACAGGGTGTGCGCGACGCTCTCGACGTCTTGATCGCGAAAGGGCGGTTGCCGAAGGAAGAAGATCTGAAAGTCGTGGTGTTGGGAGGCGACGGCTCCACCTACGATATGGCGCTCTCTTCGACGTCCGGCGCCCTCTATCGCGGGCTCGATTTCTACTATTTCTGTTATGACAACGAAGCCTACGGCAATACCGGGATGCAGCTTTCGTCCTCCACGCCGTACGGCGCGCGGACGGCTACATCGCCTTGCAGCCTGCAACATCCGGCGGGCACGATCCAGGAGAAGAAGGATATTTTTGAGATCTGGCGGGCCCACACACCGCCGTACATTGCGACAGTGGCACCGCGGTATCCTTTGGATCTGGAAGAAAAATTCGCACGTGCGGCCAAGTTTACGGGGCCGAAACTTTTCCTCGCATTGTCCGCCTGTCCTACCGGCTGGTTGTACGATCCGGGTGAGACACCGGAGGTCGCGAGGCTGGCGGTCGAGACCGGTCTGTGGCCATTGAAGGAGGCGATCAACGGTCAGGTCACCCACACCTATATTCCCAAGCTGAAGCCGGTGGAAGACTATCTCAAGCTTCAGGGCCGGTTCCGCCATCTCTTTGAGCCGACGAGACAAGACGAAGCCATTCGACACATTCAGGAGCGGGTCGATGCCTATTGGAAACGGGTCAGCGGATAACATTCACAGCTGTATGGAGGTGATCCATGGAGATCAAGGTGTTGTTGTGCAACTGCAAGGGGCTCTGTGATTCATTCAAAGATTCCGACATGAACAAACTCCCCTTCGAGGTCGAGTCTGATCTGGACGTGAAGTACACGGTCCTGAGCCCGCAGTTATGTGGTCAGGGGGGGAATGCCATTTTGGAAGAGGCCATGAAGACGGCAAGCCCGGACAGCTACCTGCTCGTGGGCGCCTGCGCCCCGAAGGCCCAGGAGAAGCTCTTCAAGAAACTCATTCGGGCGACCAGGTTCAATGACAAGCATTTCGTGCCGGTCGATATCCGAGGCACCGACAACGCGGGAATTCTGGATCGTCTGCGTGAATCTGTCGAAGGCATTCTTAAGCAGGCGGAAGCCGAGCCGAGTCCTGCGACATAACGAAAGCGATCTGCAGGGCACCTCGCGAATACGATGGACATGAGCGACATTCTCCAGCTTGAGGAGGTGAGCGTTGCGGTCGGCGGACGACTGATCCTCCACGATGTCAGCGTGCGGATCAGGCCGGGAGAGACGCATGTGCTCTTCGGGCCCAACGGATCGGGCAAGTCCTCGTTGCTGATGGCCATCATGGGACTGAGTCGCTATCGCGTCACGAAGGGCAGGATCCTGTTTCAGGGCCAGGACATGACCCATCGCTCTGTCGATGAGCGAGCGCGCCTGGGGATCGGCCTCATGCAGCAGCGCCCTCCGAGTGTGCGTGGCATTCCGTTGGGACAGCTCGCGGAAGTCTCCGCACATGGGAAAAATGGGACCAGGATTGTCGAACTAGCCGACCAGCTTGGGTGCTCTAGTTTGCTCGCGCGAGATGTGAACGTGGGGTTTTCAGGCGGCGAAATCAAGAAAGCCGAATTGCTTCAGCTCATGGCCCAGCAGCCAGCGTTGGCCCTAGTCGACGAACCGGACGCCGGGGTTGATCTGGACAGTATTGCGGTGGTGGGGCAAGCGCTCGCCTGTCTGGTGAAGCAGTCCAGTGCCGCGGCACTCGCTCCGGCGGCGCTGATCATTACGCACACGGGCCACATCCTCAATTATCTGCGGGCGGATGTGGGGCATGTGCTCTACGGCGGCACGCTCGTCGGCGAAGGGGAAGGACTCCAGTTACTGGAAGAAATTCGCAAACACGGGTACGGGAAATGTCCGATCTGTCGCTCGCACATCCCAGTCCAATAGGCGCCAGGGAGGAATCGCTCCGTGCTCGGGCCATCCAGGCTCAATCGCAACCGGCACTCTATGGCCCCGATTTGGACCTGACGAGGTTCAGTCACCCTGTTGAACAGCAACGCCAACGGGTCGAGGCCCTGCGATCGCTTGAGCAGCAGATGCGAGAGGCCGCGTTGCTGGCCGGTATCGACAGCGAGGAAGTTGGCCGCGCGGCGTCGTATTTCCAAGTCGACTACTCCGCGATCTACGAGCGCATTCAGCGCCGCTACCAGGGCCAGCTCGAGCTCATGACCACAGCTGAGGCTCTTAAGACCTATGACTGGTTACGAGACTATTGGTGGCAGGCGGTTGCGGTCGATCAGGACAAGTACACCGCAGCGGTGGAGCTGGCTCAAACGGGCGGGTTCTTCTTGCGAGTGTTCGCCGGCCAACGCGTCAAGGAAGCCATCCAGGCCTGCCTGCTCGTGCAGGAGAACAACATCAGCCAGAACGTCCACAACGTCATCATTCTCGAAGCAGGCGCCGAGGCCCAACTCATTACCGGTTGTACGCTGCATCCGCGCGTTGAAACGGGGCTCCACATCGGTGTGACCGAAGTGTTCCTCAAAAAGGGCACGACACTATCGGAGACGATGATCCATAACTGGGCTGAAGGGTTCCATGTCCGGCCCAGAACCGGCGTCATTGCCGAAGAGAATGCGACGTTTGTGAGTAACTATATCCTGCTGCGCCCCGTACGCTCGGTGCAGGCCTATCCACGTGTCTTCCTCCGTGGAGCGGGTGCACGGGCCCAGTTCAACAGCATCATGGTGGGCCTCAAGGAGTCCCTCATCGATATGGGGACTTACGTGGAGCTGACGGGCCAGGGCACCCGGGCCGATGCCATTTCACGGGCCGTTGCCAGAGACCGGTCCACGATGTATTTGCGGGGTGAGTTAGTCGGTCAGCACAACGAGAGTCGGGGGCATCTGGACTGCCGCGGCATGCTGCTCTCGGAGCATGCCAGGATGCATGCGATCCCCGAATTGCTGGCTGACTCGGCGCCACGGAGTCAGTTGTCACATGAGGCCGCTGTCGGCCCGATCGCCGAAGAAGCCGTGGAATATCTCATGACGCGCGGGCTCCCGCGCGATGTCGCAATTTCAACCCTGGTCCGCGGCTTCATGCAGATCGATCTGCCGGGTCTTCCCGAGATCTTGACCAAGCACATCCAGCGGGTGCTCGCAGCCACGGCTGAACACTCCCTCTAACAGAGACGAAGGACGCGGATGATTACGAAAGAAGCGGTGCTTGACGCGTTGCGAACGGTGCAAGAGCCGGAACTGGGAGATGACCTGGTCAGTCTTGACATGATTCGAGACGTTGAGATCGACGGGGATAAGGTCCGGTTCACCCTGGTCCTCACCACGTCGTTCTGTCCGCTGGGTATGGAGATTCAGGAACGGTGCGAGGAGGCGGTTCGGCAACTGCCTGGTGTGCAGCACGTGACAATCACCGTGAGTGACAGTGAAACGATGGCTGGGGCTTCGTAACTGGAAATATATACCTGGCCCGTCGATATCTGGCGGCCGTGCAGTGTGTGATTGGTAAGGCGAGGTCACGGCAGCCGCGTTGCCCCACGTTTCCGATAGAACAACAAGGGAAGGAACACATAATGAATGAGTTGAGCCCACGCGAAAGAGAGCTGGTGGCCATCGGTGCCGCCATTGGAAGCAACTGCGTCCCTTGCGTCGAATACCACATCCCTGTCGCGCGAAAGACCGGCTTGACGGACGCACAGATTGGAGAGGCGATCGAACTGGCGAACAAAGTGAAGCAGGTTCCTGCGAGCAATGTGTATGAGACGGCTAGACAGTTGGTGTCCGTGGGTTCTCAACCGGACAAGAGTGGTTCCTGTTGCGGCGCATCCGAACCACACGCGTAATACCGGATCAAGTGTTGGTCAGAAATGGGAATGCCTTATCTACCCATTGTTTGCAGAGAGAAGGTTCTTGTGGGTTCAGGAGGACCGACATGCGTCCGGTCGTCACGGTCGCGTCGGTAACGGCACTGGTCAGCATGCCGATCGTATCGAAGATAGATAATTAGCGACCTATGCAGCCTTCCCAAAGAGGCAACGCAGCAACCGCTGAGCATTCCTGATAGGGTGAGAGGGTCCTCCACAATGATCACAACCGAGGCCGTGCTGGACGCGCTGCGAACCGTGCAGGACCCGGAACTGGGCCAGGATCTGGTCAGTCTCGACATGATCCGGAACATTCGGATCGACGGCGAACGGGTCTCCTTCACTGTCGTCCTCACGACGCCGGCCTGCCCGCTGGGGATGGAATTCCAGGAACGGTGCGAGGAAGCAGTCCGGCGGCTGCCCGGTGTGCGTGACGTGGTGATCACAATGGGTGCGGATGTCGGACCGGTGGCGTGAGCAGGAGGAGGGAGGACGGCAAGATGAACCTTCTGCTCCTTGCGCTCCGTGGTCAACCCAGAACTGAGGACTCTTTGCGATGAACGAACGACGAATACTCACGATAGACGGCAATGAAGCCGTGGCCTCGGTCGCCTACCGGACGAACGAGGTCATCGCGATCTATCCGATCACCCCCGCCTCTGCGATGGGCGAACTGGCCGACGAATGGGCGACGCAACAGAAGCCGAATCTCTGGGGGACGATTCCCACCATTGCGCAGATGCAGTCGGAAGGCGGAGCCGCCGGGGCGGTCCACGGAGCCCTGCAGGCCGGCGCCTTGACCACGACCTTCACGGCCTCGCAGGGCCTTCTACTCATGATTCCCAACCTCTACAAGATCGCCGGAGAACTCACGGCCTTCTGCATGCATGTGGCCACGCGCACCGTCGCCACTCACGCCCTGTCCATCTTCGGCGATCATTCCGATGTGATGGCCTGTCGCCAAACCGGGTTCGCCATCCTGACCTCCGGCTCCGTACAGGAGGCGCATGACCTCGCCTGCGTCGCCCAGGCCGCGACCCTTGCCACGAGGATTCCCTTCATCCATTGCTTCGACGGCTTCCGCACGTCCCATGAAATCGCCAAGATCGAGGAACTGAAGGATGCAGATCTCCTCGCCATGATCGACGAGGGCTCCATTCAGGCCCACCGGGAGCGGGCCTTGACCCCGGACCGTCCGGTCCTGCGCGGCACAGCCCAGAATCCGGACGCCTTCTTCCAGGCACGCGAAGCCTGTAACCCGTTTTACTCGGCCTGTCCAGACCGCGTGCAAAGAGTCATGGACCAGTTCGCCGCACTCACTGGCCGTCAGTACCACCTGTTCGACTACGCTGGCCATCCTGACGCCAACCGCGTGATCGTGCTGATGGGCTCAGGTGCTGACACCGTTCATGAGACGGTCGACTGGCTGCTCGAACGTGGCGAGCGCGTCGGCGTGCTGAAGGTCCGCCTCTATCGTCCGTTCGCAGTTCAGCAGTTCCTGGCCGCCCTTCCACCGACCACCCAGGCCCTCGCTGTGCTGGACCGGACGAAGGAGCCTGGTTCGGTGGGCGAGCCGCTCTATCTCGATGTGGTCGCCGCCTTGCATGAGGGACGTGCCGAGGGACTGAGCCGCTTTACGGAAAAGCCGACCGTTATCGGGGGGCGGTATGGGCTTTCCTCGAAAGAATTCACGCCGGCCATGGTCAAAGCCATCTTCGATGAACTCGCCAAGGCCCGTCCGGCGCGTCATTTCACTGTTGGCATCACGGACGATATCAGCCGGACTTCGCTCCCGGTAGATCCTGAGTTTGACATTGAACCGCCTGAAGTGCTCCGAGCCGTGTTCTTCGGACTCGGCTCCGATGGAACGGTCGGTGCCAACAAGAACTCGATCAAGATCATTGGCGAAGGCACCAACCGTTGGGTGCAGGGCTATTTCGTCTACGACTCGCGCAAAGCCGGCGCGATGACGATCTCGCATCTCCGGATGAGCCCCCGTCCGATCCGCTCGGCCTCGCTCATTCGACAGGCGGGCTTTCTGGCCTGCCATCAGTTTGACTTTCTGGATCGGTACGATGTGCTGGAATATGCAGCGCCCGGCGGCATCTTCTTGTTAAACGCGCCTGCTGCCGCCGACAGAGTCTGGGATCAGCTTCCACGTGAAGCCCAGACGCAGATCCTCGACAAGCGCCTCCGGTTTTATGTGATTGACGCCTATCGCGTCGCCGGCGACACGGGGTTGGGCCGACGCATCAATACGATCATGCAGACCTGTTTCTTCGCCCTCTCCGAGATTCTGCCGATAGAGCGAGCAATCGCCGAGATTAAACAGGCGATCCAGGAGACGTATGGCAAATGGGGGGCTGAGACAGTGCGGCAGAATCTGGCCGCCGTGGATCAGGCGCTTGCGCATCTGCACGAAGTCCATCTCTCCGACCACGTCACCGCGACTCGCTCATGCGCGCCCTTGATTTCCGAGGACGCGCCGGACTTTGTCAAAACAGTCACGGCGCTCCTGCTGGCCGGCAAAGGTAACTGGCTCCCGGTGAGTGCCTTTCCCGTGGACGGAACCTGGCCTGTGGGCACGGCCAAATGGGACAAGCGCAATCTGGCCCAAGAAATTCCCGTCTGGGATCCGACCATCTGCATCCAGTGCAACAAGTGCGCGATGGTTTGTCCCCATGCGGCCATTCGCGCCAAGGTCTATGCCTCTGAGGCTTTAACGGGTGCGCCCTCGACGTTCAAGGTCGTGGGCTACAAAGCGCATGAGTTTCCCGGGTTCCGCTATACCATCCAGGTCGCCCCCGAGGATTGCACCGGCTGCCACCTCTGCGTGATGGTCTGTCCTGCTAAAGACAAATCCAATCCGAAGCACAAAGCGATCGATATGCAGGCACAACGTCCATTGCGTGAGGCCGAACGAAACAACTACGCGTTCTTTCTCCAGCTTCCCGAGGCCGATCGGACGATCGTCAAACCGGATGTGAAGGGCATTCAGTTTCTTGAACCCCTGTTTGAATATTCGAGTGCCTGTCCGGGCTGTGGCGAGACACCCTACCTCAAACTGTTGACCCAGCTCTTCGGCGACCGGGCGTTGATCGCCAATGCCACCGGCTGCTCATCGATCTACGGAGGAAATTTGCCAACAACCCCCTATAGCGTCAATCGGGACGGACGCGGCCCGGCCTGGTCGAACTCGCTCTTTGAGGACAACGCGGAATTCGGGGTCGGCTTTCGACTGGCACTTGACCAGCACAGCGAGCAGGCGCGGGCACTGCTCAAGTATCTCGCTCCACAGCTTGGCACGACGTTAGTCGATGACCTTCTGCAGGTTGATCAGCAGAGTGAGGCCGATCTGGCCGTCCAACGGCAGCGAGTCACGGCCCTGAAGCAAAAGTTGTCGGCGTTGACATCTTCGGAAGCGCGTCGGCTCATGACACTGGCAGACTATCTGGTGCAAAAGAGCGTCTGGATCGTCGGCGGTGACGGCTGGGCCTATGACATCGGCTACGGAGGACTGGACCACGTGTTGGCGATGGGGCAGAACGTGAACATCCTTGTACTCGACACGGAGGTCTACTCTAATACGGGAGGACAGCAGTCGAAGGCCACACCATTGGGCGCAGCCGCGAAGTTCGCGGCCGCCGGCAAGGCGACGCCGAAGAAGGATCTGGGCTTACTGGCGATGACGTACGGCACCGCCTATGTGGCGCGGATCGCCTTCGGGGGCAAAGACACCCAGACGGTGCGCGCATTTCAGGAAGCGGAATCGTATCCCGGTCCCTCACTTCTGATCGCTTACAGCCCCTGTATCGCCCATGGCTACGATTTGAAATTTGGTCTTGACCAGCAGAAGCTGGCAGTGGAATCGGGCTATTGGCCGCTGTATCGATTCGACCCGCGCCGGATCGAGCAAGGAGTGCCCGCCTTGCAGCTTGACTCAGTACCAAGCCGCCCGGATCTGACAGAGTTCATGCGCAACGAGACCAGATTTAGAATCGTTGAGCATCAAGATCCGGAGCGCTTTCGCGAGTTGGCGGCTGCGGCTCAACGACACAATGCCTACCGCACCGCGCTTTACCAACAGCTGGCCACCGTGGTGCCCTCGACCGTTGCGAGACGTGGCGAGCGGTCATCGTCGTCATAGAGAGGGAAGTCAGCATGGACCTATCCACGACGTATCTCGGCTTGTCGCTGCCGCACCCGCTCATGCCCGGCGCATCGCCCCTGGTCGATGATCTGGACATGGTGAAACGTTTGGAGGACGCCGGCGCGGCGGCGATTGTCATGCACTCGCTCTTTGAGGAGCAGATCACCGGGGAACGCGCACAGACGCTCGGTCACATCGAAGCGCATACCGACTCCTTCTCGGAAGCGCCCTCGTACTTTCCTTGTTGCGATGAACTCTCAGTCGGTCCGGAACCCTATTTGGAACAGATCCGGCGGATTAAAGCCGCGGTCCATGTGCCGGTCATCGGCTCCTTGAACGGCACGACGGCGACCGGTTGGCTGGACTATGCGCGCATGATCCAACAGGCTGGCGCAGATGCGCTCGAACTCAACTTTTACGTCATCGCCACCAATCCGCAGGAAGACGGACAGGCCGTCGAGCAACGGGCCTTGGACATCTTGCGCAAGGTCAAGGCTTCCGTCACGATTCCGGTCGCCGTCAAACTTTCCCCATTTTTCGGCTCCTTCGCGCACATGGCCTCACAGCTGGATGGCCTCGGCGCAGACGGACTTGTGCTGTTTAATCGCTTCTATCAGCCCGATATCGATGTGGAGACGTTGGAGGTCGTATCCCGGTTGCAACTTTCCGATTCGTCAGAACTCTTGCTCCGGCTGCGCTGGCTCGCGGTGCTGTCTGGACACATTCGCGCCTCGCTGGCGGTAACCGGCGGCGTCCATACTGCCGTGGATGCCATCAAAGCCGTCATGGCCGGGGCCCATGCGGTGCAATTGGTGTCGGCTCTGCTCCAGCATGGACCGGAGCGTCTCCAAACGATTCGACAGGAGATGGTCCGCTGGATGGAAGAGCACGAATATCACTCGTTGGGCCAGATGCAGGGCAGCATGAATCTTATGCGGTGCCCCGATCCGCAGGCCTTTGAGCGAGTCAATTACATGCGAGTGTTGCACAGCTGGCATAGTACGACCGAGCGGTCAAGCAGCTAACGCTGAACGAGGAGATAATGTATATCTTGGGCACATCCCCGGAAAGACGTCCAGGATGAGGCTTGTGCCACAGTTATTGGAATCCACGTGATGGTGCGGCTTTTGAATAATGCGCCCCGAGTGCTTCAAGCCCGATGCCTGCGACACGACGCGGATCGGCATGTCCTTGAAACAATCTGATCCTCATGACGCTCGGTCTCTCATGAACCCCGCAGCCCTACGAGGGTATACCCACCTGGTCGAAAGGGTCCGTTTGGCTGTGAGTATGGATCGCGAGGCGAGGTTGGGTCTTCATGAGTTCACCGCGGCAGGCAAGACCTATGAGTTCATGCAAGTCGTCCTGGGAAGCGGCGCGCCGCAGCGCGTGTTGCTGTCTGCCGGCATTCATGGCGATGAGCTCGCCGGAGTGGAAGGGTTGTGTGAATGGCTTGAGTCTCACGCCTATATGAAGTTTCTTCATCGGTGGGATATCACGATGCTTCCCTGCCTCAACCCGTGGGGCTATGAACATGACACACGTGAAAACGGTGACGGGCGCGATCTGAACCGGGAGTTCAACTCGTCGCACCCGCCGCAAGAGGTCCTGTTCGTTCAGTCGGTGGCACAACAACGGTTTGATCTGAGCCTGGAGCTCCACGTAGATGCAGATAGCGCCGGCTATTATCTGTACGAGACGGTTCGGCCTGGGGCGGATATCGGACACCGTGTGCTCGAACGGATTCGCACGATTATGCCCGTGAATCTTGATGCGACGATCGACGGGAGGTCAACCGATGGCGGAGTCATTGTGAGGCATCCCACGTTTGGAAATCCTAATGGGTGGCCCATGGCGTTGTATGGATTCGCCCAAGGAATCCCCTGTTCCCTAACTCTTGAGGCAGGCCGGTCGCCGCTACAGAGGCAGGTTCAGGCACATCTCCAGGCGATCGAGGCGGCATTGGGTCTCTGCTCCTAACGGGGTTTAGCCATGGCCGCCTTGGAGAAGCAGAATCGGGGCGATCCCAAGCATGATGAACAGGAACTGTGCGATGCCGATACCAGGCCGTAGTCGCTCATGCAATCCCGGGATCAAGTCGGCGAGACCGATATACAGGAAACCCGCGGCCGAGAGTGAAAGGACGTAGGGTGTGGCAGGTTGGATCGAGTCGAGTGCCACGAGACTCACGAGCGCGCCAGGAATGGTGGCGCTTCCGGAGAGCATGTTCCAGATGAAGGCGCGTTTCTTTGAGAACCCACTCTCGATCAGGATGGCAAAATCACCGACCTCTTGCGGGACCTCATGGGCGATGATGGCGAGCCCAGTTGCAATGCCGAGGGGAATGGAGGAGAGAAATGCCGCGGCCAACACGATGCCGTCCACGAAGTTGTGGAGCGTATCCCCAATCAAGATGAGGTGGCCGGAAGTCCGGTGGGTCTCGCAGCGCCCGACCACATGGCAATGCCGCCAAATCATCAGACGTTCAAGGATGAAGAAGAGCACGAGTCCACCCAATACGAACGACAGGCTGGGGACGACGCCGAGATGGTCAACAGCGTGGAATAGGACAGTGGTCCGTTACAACGCCTCAACGCAGTCGCGGCATCGCGTGATCGTGAGGTCCGCGCTCAGGCGGCGAAGGTCGATCTCTATTCTGCACAGAAAGCACAGGCCAAAGCGCCCTGATTCGATGCGGCGCAACGCCCCATCAATTTTGACCAGATGTTGCTGCCGTCGGCGCGTGGCTTCCTGGGACATCTGCTGAAGCTGTATCGCGTCTATACGAGACACCCGGCCGACGCTGGTGTGATCGAGCACCAGCGGCTTGAGATCCTGGGCCGCAGACCCGCTGATGGCGCGGATCTCGCCCTGCATCGCGGTCAGTTTCGCGCGGAAGTGTTCCCGCTCTTCTTCTATCATCATCCTATCTTATCTGTTCCTGTTGAAGGTCCCAACGAGCTTGTACTGCCACTCGTTTCCACATCCATCGCCTCCGCTCTTGACACATCAATAATTGTTGTTATATGAATGACGCATGGCAACCACCATTCCCAAGCGACGAGACAAAGGTGTAAGTCTCTTCCACGCGCTGTCAGACCCCACGAGGTTGGAGATCATGGAGCGTCTGAAGGGCGGTGAGCAATGTGTGTGCGACCTCACCGACGTGATGAAGACGGCGCAGTCGCGCCTATCCTTTCATTTGAAAGTGCTCAAGGACGCAGGACTCATTATGGATCGTCCCGAGGGGCGGTGGATCTACTATTCCCTCGATCAAGAAACCCTGGAGGAGTTGGAGGCGGTCGTCGAGTCGTTACGAGGCTCACGCCGACGAGTCGGCACCTCATCCCGGTGTTTGTAATTGTTTTAGCGCTGAGCAATCAACTTTGGTTGATCAGTAGAGGGGATACCCAATGAGAGATCGAATACGGTCAGGGGAGGTCGTGTGATGGATATTGCCATACATCCTGAGCTCTGTGCGGAGCCGAGTGAAAAACGGCTCAATGTCTTCGAACGCTTCCTCACTGTCTGGGTGGGGCTCTGTATGGTGGCGGGAATTCTGTTGGGGCAGTGGGCGCCGGAGACCATGCAGGTGCTCAGAAGCCTCGAATTTGGCCAAGGGAGTCACGTCAATGTCCCGATTGCCGTTTTGATCTGGCTGATGATCATCCCGATGATGATGAAGGTCGATTTTGCGGCGCTGCGCGATGTGGGGAAACGGCCACGAGGCTTGCTGGTCACGTTGTTCGTCAACTGGGTCGTGAAGCCCTTTTCCATGGCCTTCTTGGCGTGGCTCTTTTTCCGGTATGTGTTCTCGGCCTGGATTACTCCAGGGGACGCGGATCAATACATTGCCGGGGCGATCATCCTGGCTGCGGCACCCTGTACTGCCATGGTGTTCGTCTGGAGCTATCTCACGGATGGCGATCCGGCCTATACCCTGGTGCAGGTATCAGTGAACGATCTCATCATGCTGGTCCTCTTTGCTCCCCTGGTGGGGTTTCTCGTCAGCGGCGCGTCATCCTTGAGCGTTCCGTTCGAAGTCTTGCTGTACTCGGTGATGGCCTTCATTGTGATTCCCTTGAGTCTCGGAGTCCTGCTTCGGCGGTGGCTCATCCGCCGACGCGGGAAGACCTGGTTTGAACAGAGTCTGCTTCCGCGCTTTGCGCCCGTCACCATCGGTGCTCTTCTTGCCACGCTCGTCCTGATCTTTGCCTTCCAGGCCGAGAATATTCTGGGGAAGACATTTCATGTACTCTTGATTGCCATCCCGATCCTTGTTCAGGTCTATTTCAATTCGTCGCTGGCCTATGGCCTGATGAAATGGCTGGGCGTGCCCTACGCTGTGGCCGCACCAGGGGCGCTCATTGGGGCGAGCAACTTCTTTGAACTTGCGGTGGCCACGGCCATCGCGTTGTACGGACCCGAATCAGGAGCCGCGCTGGTCACGGTGGTGGGAGTGTTGGTGGAAGTCCCGGTCATGTTGTCCGTCTGCGCTGTGTGCAATCGGACTCGTGATTGGTTCCCAGCGGAGGGCTCCGCATGACACGCTCCGTCTTATTTCTGTGCACCGGCAACTCCTGCCGCTCCGTGTTGGCGGAGGCCACATTTAATGCCCTCGCAGGGCCTGAGTGGCGCGCCATGAGTGCGGGGAGCCATCCGACTGGGATGGTCCATCCGCGCTCCCTGGCCTTACTACAGCGCGAAGGGATTGCGACCGCTGGCTTGCATAGTAAGTCGTGGGACGACCTTCCGGCCATTCCGGATCTCGTCATCACGGTGTGTGGGAATGCAGCCGGAGAAGCCTGCCCGGCCTATCTCGGCCCGGCATTGCGTGCCCATTGGGGAGTGGAAGATCCGGCCAAAGCGACCGGGAGCGACGCTGAAATTGACGCGAAGTTCGAGCAGGCCTATCGCACGTTACGAGCCCGCATCGAAGCGTTCCTAAAATTGCCGTTCGACTGGCTCTGGAAGGATCGTGAGCCGTTCAAGGTGGAGCTGGACAACATTGCCAAGCTTCCATAGCCAGCATTGAGGGTCACTCGTGTTTCGAGATGTCATGGAGGATCACCATAGTTAAGATTGAGGTCTATGACCCAGCGATATGCTGCAACACTGGTGTGTGCGGCGTCGATGTGGATCAGGGATTGGTGAACTTTGCCGCAGACCTCGAGTCGGCGTGGCAGCGGACCATAAGCACGTGAAAGTGCTAATAGTAAGCTGAGTGGAATCCATGCAATGCTGGAACCGCAGGTTTACGAAACAATCTACGCCGCGCTGAAATTGAACCACAGGCTTGGCTGATCAGCAACAACCTGTCAGCAATGCCGGCATCAGCACCCCTGGGTTAACAAAGCGAGGGTTCCAATTGGTGCGTTCTGCATCAGTGCCCTCGGTCTGAAGGGGCCATGAAATCCTTGTCGATGCAAGACAACCACCGTGCTCCTGACACGCGGAGCGGAGGCACGCGCATTGCTCGAGGTGATATCAATGATAAGTCGCTTGTACATCTTTTGATTCCGGAAGGGAATGAGACGACGACGCAAGACTGGCCGAGCGGGCCTGATACTGTTAACTGATTGATTGTATTGAGCGAAGGTCGAGATGTTTCAAGTTGTGCCTCTGCCATTTATGAGTAAGGCGAAAGGAATTCTCCTTCCCGGATTGCTTCTGGGTGCGCTATCCATTTCGTTATCAGCTGGTTGTACTGGAGGTGCACCTGCGCATACCGTCGCGCGACCGAATCCGTATCTGACCCCAGATACGAGGTACTCGATTCCGTTGTCATCACCGGCCGGGAAGGAGCATCGTGCGGTGATGCTGCAGCACCTCGAAACGATTCAAGCGATCGTGAACGCGTTGGTTGAAGAGGACTATGAGTTGGCACAAGGCCTCGCCGAATCCCATCTCGGCTACTTCACACATCGGCAGGCGATGGCCCTGCAAGAGTTGGACAAATTCCCATCGGCCTATCACGACCTGACCATGGCGCATCATGAAGCCGCGGTAGAATTGGCGCGCAGCATCCCGACCCGGGATCTGAAACAAATCCTCACGCCGTTCAACAACGTCTTGAAGACCTGTGTGGCCTGTCATCAAGAGTACAAAGTCAGGGATCGGTCGTGAACCGCCACCCGCGAATGGTTTAGGGAGATGGCCCACATCAAAGAACGGGCTTGCTTGTGTGACCCGTGATCGGCTATAGGCTCATATCTCTATCTGCAAAGGAGAAGGACGGCGTCATGAATGAGCAGGAGACCGTTACAGCGTTTTATGAAAAGGACCACGATCGGCTGGATGAGTTGTTCAAGACCTTTCAAACATCGAAGCGATCGGACTTTGCCAAGGCCAGGGAAGCCTTCAAGGAATTCAAAGTCGGCCTTCAGCGGCATATCGTGTGGGAGGAGGAGCTGCTGTTCCCGATGTGGGAAGAGAAAACCGGCATGATCGAGGACGGACCGACGCCCATAATGCGGCATGAGCATAGCCAAATCAAGCAGTTGCTTGACGCGATTCACCAAAAGGTGGAAGGGCAGAATCTCGATACCGATCAGGACGAGCAGGCGCTGTTAAACCTATTGAGCTCTCATAATAGGAAGGAAGAGCGGGCGCTCTATCCGGCAATCGATAACGTGATCAATGCGGATGAACGAGAGAAAGTCTTCAGCGATATGAACAGCATTCCAGTAGAACGGTACAAT